>CP070234.1 GCA_017355425.1 Dolichospermum sp. DET69 | reverse complement strand
TGATTGTGGTTCACCTCACAGCTTTCCTCTAAGTTAAAGGCAAATATGAATCATGCCAATCCACCTATTGACTATTTTTTTGCAGCAATTTTTATCCAGTTTTATCCAGTTGGCTATTTTTTTTCACAAGCGTTGATCAAATCGTTCCTTTTTTAATCAAAATTTCGATTCCAAAAATGTGCCATTTCAACGCCAATTAAGTGCCAATACTACGCCATGTTTACGCCAATGTTACGCCAATTAAGTGCCAATACTACGCCATGCTTACGCCAATATTACATTATTAAGTACATTATGTATATATTTAACCTGTCAATAAAAAGCCTTATTGATAAAATAATGGTCAAAAAAAGCCAATCCAACGCCATCTCAACGCCAATTGAATGCCAACTCAACGCCACTCAAATTGTTGATTCGAGCAGTCGAAAAGAACGTTGGGTGAGTAGCAAGCTATGTCGCAATGTGCATCTCTAGGATGCAAAAAATTTGCCCTGGTCAAAAAGCAGCGACAAACTTGCCCTCCTTTCACGGTTCCCCTACCTCAGTAGGTTAACCACCGTGACGGAGGGAAAGATGATACGAAAAAAATCAAACTCAACGAAAGCAAGATTCACTTTTAACATCAGTTGCAAAAAAACAAGAAAAAATATCCACTTGGCTAATGACTGATTAATTTGCATATTTCAAAATGGAAATACAAAGATATGTTTGAAATAATTTAAGCGATGCCTCAAAAAGACCGCACAATTAGATTTCATATCTGCCTCACACTAGAAGAAAAAGAACAGGTGCGACAAATGGCAGCAGAAAACAGCTTGACGATGGCAGAGCTATTCCGTGCCAAAACCATCAAAAATAGATTGCCCCGGCGTGTCACCAAAGTGGCAGGTCAAACTTATTGGGAGTTGGGGAAAATCGGTAATAACCTTAACCAAATCGCTAAAGCTATCAATACATCGGTACTCATGGGTGAGCCAGTGGTTGTTGATAGAGGATTGTTGGAACAGGTAAGAAATTTGGTAAAACAAGTGCGACGAGAGATTGCTGAAATTGATTTAATTACTGATATACAAGATGAAGCGTAAATTATGCACTATCAACTCTTTTATTCCTTACGGAATAAGATAAAAACGAGTACAAGAAGGTGTAATAAAAAAGGATGTTAACTTAATACTCTTAAAGCTAAAGCTGCTAAGTTCTCCGAATAAGCGAGGTTTTATGATTGGCAAGCACGTCAAAGGTACAAGTTTCCGAGGACTACTAAACTACCTTTTTGGTAAAGAGGGAGCAAGACAAATCGGTGGGAATATGGAAGGAACAAACCCACGGGAATTAGCGGCTGAATTTGGTATATCTCGAAGATTAAATCCAAAGGTAAGTAGGGCTGTTTATCATGCTTCTCTCAGCTTGGCTCACAACGAACACTTAGATGATGATACTTGGGATGAAATCACCCAAAAGTATCTGCAAGCAATGGGTTTTGATATGAACCAATATGTTGTAGTACGACACACTGACCGAACTCATGATCATGCCCATATTGCCGCCAGTCGCATTCAATTAAATGGCATTACAGTTTCTGATAGTTGGGACAACCCCAGAAGTGAAGCTGTGATTCGCAAATTAGAGAAAGAATACAATTTACAATCAGTACAACCTAGCTGGGAAAAAGATCAACACAGTCCAACTACTGGTGAACGTAGGCAACTTGCTAGGACTGGAGAAGAAAGCGTGAGAGTTAAACTTCAGCGATCGCTCGATGCAGCAACCTATGACCGCCCAACTATGCCAGAGTTAATAGAGCGATGCCTTAGACCGACTTCACCAACGCAACAACAAGGAATTAATGTCTGTGTCAGCTATACTCGCACAGGCAAAGTCAAGGGCATTAGTTAGTGCGATTCGTTGTTAGCTGAATCACGGTATCCAGCCCGTACATAAGCTAACCAACCCAACTCTAGTAATAGAGGAAAGGTTGAACTCTCGGTCTGATATGGGTGTAAGTCCCATCTACCAGACTCAGGTATGACTCCCTATCTGCCTACGATGACCCGACTCGGTTTCGGGAGGTCGAAGCTAGGAACAGGGCGCAATCAGATATCCGTTGTGGGGTGACACTGGTGCTAATGGGGAGTTCCTACGGTGAAACAGAGCCTCAAAAAGCAACTTATGCCTAAGCAGGACACAACAATAAAACCTGACTTCATTAGAGCTAAAAACCCCGCCGAACCTTTAACTAAGTATCGGCAAGAGTCCAGGGGTTCTAATAGTTGAAATGGCTACACCTAACGGAACTAACAATCAACCGAGGGAACGAATAAAAACGGGTTGATGGTCTAAGGGCGGTCGAACCCTAAGTAGGCTGGACGAGCAGCGGAAATCCCTCAATTCGGGTAGGACAGACCGTAATTGGTCTGAGGTGTTCAGAATACACAAATTGGAGCAGAGCATGATTGGACACAGAGACAACTCTAGTGAATCTTGGAAGACGTTACCGTGGAAGAAATTCCGCCGTAACTTATTCCGCCTACAAAAACGAGTGTATAAAGCGGTTCAAGTTGGAGACAAGCGTAAAGCAAAGTCCCTACAAAAGCTGATTCTGAAATCAACCGCAGCAAGATTACTGGCTATCCGTCAAGTATCACAGCTAAACGCTGGGAAAAAGACCGCAGGAATTGATGGCAAAAAGTCCCTTACCTTTAAGGAACGCTTCGAGCTTAATGAACTGCTAAAAGCATCCGTTAGCAACTGGAAACACCAGCGGCTAAGAGAAATACCTATCCCCAAAAAGGACGGTACTACCAGGATACTGAAAATCCCTACTATTGCGGACAGGGCATATCAGTGCCTTATCAAGTACGCATTAGAACCAGCACACGAGGCAACGTTCCACGCATACAGCTACGGGTTTAGGACAGGACGCTCGGCACATGATGCACAGAAAATCCTGTTTAACAATCTACGTTCAGCTTGCAATGGAAAAGATAAACGAGTTATAGAACTCGATATCGAGAAATGCTTCGATAGGATAAACCACACTGCCATAATGGATAGACTCATCGCTCCTAAGAGCATAAGACAAGGAATTTTCCGATGTCTCAAAGCCGGAGTCAACCCAGAATTTCCTGAACAAGGAACACCCCAAGGGGGCGTGGTAAGTCCACTTTTAGCCAACATCGCCTTAAATGGGATTGAAAGTATTCATAGATATCATGTGATATCTAAGAACAGAATTACAGACAAAACCTCAAGGGAACAGATTATAGAGCCAACAATCCGTTATGCGGATGACATGGTAATAATACTCAGACCCCAAGACGATGCCACAGAAATACTTGACAAAATCAGTCAGTTCCTAGCAGAGCGGGGAATGAAAGTCAGCGAGAAAAAGACAAAGCTAACCGCCGCGACAGATGGGTTTGATTTCCTCGGCTGGAACTTTAAAGTCCAGAAAAACGGAAAGTTTAGATGTGTCCCTTCAGTGGATAACTTTAAGGCTTTTCGCAAGAAAGTAAAACACATCGTCAACAACTCGAATTATGGTGCTACCACAAAGGCGGAGAAATTAGCCCCTGTAGTTAGAGGTTGGAGGAACTACCACCGCTTCTGCAAGATGGACGGGTCAAGGTTCTCCCTATGGCACATCAATCACAGAGCATTTAAGGTATTCAACAAGGAAACTAAACAGAACCGCCTTACTAGCCAGGTGCTAATAAAGAAGGCATTCCCAGCAGTCCCTTACTCCGAAAACAAACATATCAATGTCAAAGGTGAGAAATCACCCTACGACGGAGATTTGAGTTATTGGAGCGAGCGTAACAGCAAGCTCTATAACAACGATACCTCTAAAGCCCTTAAACGGCAAAGCCATAAATGTGGTCATTGTGGACTGAAATTGCTCAATGATGAGAAGGTACATTTACATCATATAGATGGAAACCATAAGAATGGTAAACCTAAAAACCTTCTAGCAATTCACGAAAGCTGCCACGATTATACTCACATGAGCAAACGCAAAAGCTAAGAACGTCGGAAGCTGGGTGCAGCGAAAGCTGCACGCCCAGATTTAACAGAGAGGGGCGGGAAATAATATTCCCCCTCGACTCTACCTAAACTTGATGGTGTAGCTTTCAGTGGTACACATCTCGGTAAAGCATATACTTTTCCTGGTTTACAAAAGCATCGTGGTGTCAGCTATATTCCCAAGCGGGATGATAAACGCATCCAAAAACTGATGGAACAAACTGTTGAAAATGCTACATCCAATCAGTCAAAACCGGATGAGCAACACATTCAAATTAAATCAAATGTTAAAAATAGCACAATAAAAGTTTCTTCACCACTGGATAACAAACACATTGAAATCAACCAACTTGTTGAGAATTCAACACCACCTATCAACCAAACAAATTCTTTACCAACACCAGAACCTGCCAACTGGGAACAAACACGCCAAAACTTAAACCAGCAGTACCATTTACCCATTGCTCTACTCAATGAATTGTATCAAAAGGGTTGGTTATATTCCAATCAAACAGGTCAACCAGTATTTGTAGAACGCACACTTGATAATATTCCCACTCAAGCCAAGCAGCTAGAACCAACAGGTGAATTTACTGCTATTCCTCTCAACTCTGAAGCAACAAAAAACGGTAGTTTTTGGATTGCTACGGATACCACAGTCACAAGAGCGGTGTTACTCAGTGACCCTATCGAGGTTCTGTCTGTCATTGCCTTAGAATCAACTGTTGACAAAAAACAACAACAATCAACGTTGTATTGGAGTGTAGGTAATCACGAACAAATACCTTTAGAATTTTTACAGTCTCTTGATACAGTGATCATCGCTTTTAAAGATCATGAGAAAAATGAAGACTTGATATCTGAGATAATAGCTGAACTACCACAATCCAAACGAGTTTCTCCCGGTCAAGCTGGTTGGAATAAACTGTTAACTGACAAAAAACAACCAGTCAAAAAGCAGCAAATCACACAAACTTTAGATTGGGAACTTTAAGTATATGCAGGGAAATACTGAATATTTTTCGAGATAATACTCACTTAGACTACAAAGAGATACTCAATTTTGGTATCCACTACTTTTAGGCGCATCTAATCAAAAAACACACAACGCTTGTGGGAACAAACTTTAGATACAGTTGGTTACAATCTTTAATTTTGATTAACGTAAGTAATATGTATCAAAGCGAATTATTTTTGTTAATCGTTAAATAAGTATTAATGCAAAATGCTATGTTAGGCATTAGTATTTAGAAAAGAAGTGCTATTTTCACATCATTAATTTTTTGATGTCACAATGTTAACCGTGAAAGACCTACCTACTGATTTTCAACTGCCGCCGCACAACGAAGCGGCGTTAGAAGGACTTAGGGAAGCAAAAAACGTTGATTCCGCTGTTGTTCTAGCAGCTAGTGGTTCAGCAATTGCTACAAGCACAATCAGCCCGGCTGGCTGGTTGCTTTTTGGACTGGCTTACAAGCCATTGGTCAGGGTGGAAAAGATTGCGCGACTAGAAAAATTAACAACCGTACTGTTGGAGGAGTTTAAAAGCAAAGGAATACAAGTTTTTCCAGTCATTCAGATTGAAGACAAGAACCCTATTGACTTGTTTATCAGGTTTCCGCGCAAAACTCATCTATTTATCTCCATTCGTTCGCGGGGAGATAGAAAAGTTGTCTATAACGAAACTAGAGAAGCTTTGCAAATTAGAAGAAAAGATAAGCATGGACTAAAGGTATGGACACCCTGCCCTCTAGTTGAATTAGCAGATTATGAAAAGTGGCTTGACAAAAATAGAGCCTTATTTGGGATGTCCTCCCGTGAAGCTCAAAAGACACCCACAGCTAAAGTTTTAGTTTTATGGCCTCCTACCAAAGCAGTCACAAGTCACAAAGACCATCTTTATGCTGAAGTAGGAAATATGAAAATTCTAGCTCTTAGGAGAAAAGGCACTGCGTTTGTGATCCAAAAAGAAGAAATAACCGAGTTTATTACAGCTTGGTTAACAAAATACGAATAGATTAAAATGCGAAAACCTCACGTCCCGGTGGGACAACAAGGTTTTCAAAGTAGATTCCATCATGGAATTGAAGCTATTGGAGGGGGGTATTGGGTTGACAAGCCTAATTTAAATATCCCTGTTAGTTATCTTATCTCAAAAAAGTTGAGATGTAAAACCAGAAGAACACTGATTTTACAAATAAATAAGATTTACGCAAAAATAGTGTGTATTCATTATTGCTTCCGCCTTCGGACAGCGTAATCGTCACAGTATCAAACGGATATTTTTTATACGTCATGCGTAAGTTCTAATGAAAAAGCGATTCAGAAAAATTACTTACTTATATTTCTGAATATTCGTCTAAAAGATTACTAATAAGGGATAACTCCAATAGCTTCAATTCCTCCAACACAATTACTGGAGGATTAGCTATCATGTCACAACAACAATTTAACAACTCATCAGAACCACAAACCCCAAACGCTAAACAACAAGTTGATAACCAATTAGAACCGCAACAAGCAACGGTTCAACAGCATTTTCACAACTTATCAGAATCACAACAACCCCACGTTCAACAGCAGCAGCAGGGGGAAAGAGAACAGGCTTTTGCCGTTAGCGTAAGCCGAACGGGAGCAGGGGGAATATCTCCTTCCTCGCTGACGTGGAACAAAGTGGAACAGAGGTCACAACCCAGCACTTCTTTAAGTGGCTTATATGCAGGTGGAGTACAATCGCCGTTTAAATATCCCGTTGTACCTCCTTTCCCTCCACAACAGTCTGTTTTTGAATCTAGTACCAAGATCGAACAACAGCTAGAACCACAACAACCAATCATTCAACAGACTCATTTTACACCACGGTTACAACCAGAGCCTATCCAAAACGACAGAATCAAATTCGCTTTTAACCCCACTGGTAAAGATAAAAACTGGGATTTTCGGAAACTAGCAGCCAACTTCCAAGACAGAACAGGTACTATTTGGGATGTAGCTAGGCACGTAGAAGAAGGACACGCCTTATGTGCTGGTTTACTTGGTGGTCAATGGCGGAGTAAATCTCATATAATTGGTTCTCAGTGGTTATTACTAGATATTGACAACGCCGCAACTTGGTCAGATGCAAATGGTAATCCATTAGATGAAAATGGTATACCAATCAAGATTAATAAAGCCTGGGTAGATATTAACGGTAATGTGATTGAAAAATCAGATGGTAGACAAGCCAAAAAAATCTACCAACATCAGCTAAATTTAGACGAAGCAATAGAACATCCGTTTATCAAACAACATTGCGCGTTAATCTACACCACAGCCAGTCATAAACCCGGCTGGGACAAATTTCGACTAGTATTCGTATTACCTGAATATGTTCAAGGTGCAGAGACAGTAGAAGTGTTAACGCGCTACTTAATGAAGCATCTGCCCCATGACCCCGCCTGTAAAGATGCTTCACGAGTGTTTTATGGCAATAGCCAAGCCACATTCCCCTTAATTCAATCTCATGTCAGACTACCTCAATCTTGGATAGATGAAGCTGTAACCACCGCTTATCAAGAAAAAATTGAATACGAAAAACGGATAGCAGAAATTACAATCCGTCGGCTACAATTTCAAGAACGGGCAGAAGCTAACAACTGGGATATTGATCAACTAATTCAACAAGCATTAACTTATATTCCCACACGAAGTCCTGGCAGCAACAACTACAATGAGTGCCTAAATGTATTAATGGCACTAACTTCTCATTATGGTGCTGTAGATGCGGAAATTATAGGAGAACAGTGGAGTCCTTCGATTAAGGGAACGAGTTGGAATATTCGAGACAAAATTAGGAGTTTTCGCAGTCGTTCTGGTATATCAATTGGTACGCTATTTCACATTGCTAAAGAATATGGGTTTAGATTTCCCTCAGTTGAACGGAATATTGTTAATAGTAATTACCAAGATCAGGAATTTAATAAAAGCCTACACTCCAGCATCACAGATCCCATAATCAGCAAACAAGAATGGCTTGCTAAACACGGTATAAAGAGAGACTTTCAAGAATTTATCCAAACCTTAATCACTGTCACTAATAAAGCTCAACGGTTAATAGGTAATATAGTTTGCCCAATAGAACCAACTATACTTGTCGCCAACAACAACCTCGACGTTGATATTTGGTTTACCTCAAATCAACGGACTCACACTTATGTAAATGCAATCAAATCAGGTCATAAATTCATCTTAGATTTATCACACGCTGGTGCTGGTAAATCTTATACGGTGGGGGAATTTATGCCAGAACAGTTTGGAGTCAATATGCTGTTTTACCTCAGCAACGAACATCGTAACCCCACTGTAGCAACTATTGAAAACTGGACTGATTTACCAGTCCGTCACGATGGACTAGTGGCAGATGCTAACAAACTCACACCGTTAGGCAATCCCCAAGTCCACTGGCCTCAATTAGGGGAGGAAACCAATGTTGAGGGAACTTGTCCTTTGACACATTTATTTAATGCTCTGGCAAATAAAGGATATAAAAAAGAAACATCCGCAGAAGCCAGTCTTAATCCTATCTGCAACGGCTGTAAACTCAGAGCTAATTGTGCGGGTAGAGATGCTGCTGGTAATGCCCTGCCAAGAGTCAATGGTTCTACGTTTCGACGTGATAGAAGGGAGGCATTAGGTTCTAAACGAATTCGTGCCAATATCAACTCCCTACCTCAAGCCAAAGATATGATTGAGATGAAGGCAGGTGGTGTTGTTGATGAAGCTTCCAGACAAATACAACCTGTGGAATTTATCAGGGTTAGTTCTAAGGATTTTGACTCTTCGATGATGGAGGTGCAAACGCTATTACCCGCAGTCTATGACAAAATCAAAGGTTTGGTTCTACCATTGCGGGGACTGCTGACTGGAAACATCCCCCGTGTGCAGGAAACTTATCATGGGTACAATGATGAATTAATCCGGGATTTATTAGGGGAAATTCCCACAGATATCCCAGAAATTATTGCGGAACTGGAAACTATTGCTCCAGATATTGAGGAATTGGTACAACAAGCTGATAGTATTACGTTAGATGGGGTTGATAAGAGCGATCGCGCAAATATCAGCAGAAAAACCTTGAAATTAATCCGTAGTCACCTCAATAAACAAGCTGCTCAAGAAACTTACAGGAATATCGAAAATTTACCTGTGAGATGGTTAATTCCCCTGCTAGAAATCATTGGCGACATTAAACCAGGGTCTTTACGGGTTAAGAACAAACAGTTAACTATTTCTACTAAAAACACCCGTCATGTTGATGTTCTCAAAGCTTTTGAGTTTGTTTTCTTGATGGATGCTACTGCTACCCGTGACAATATGGCTATGCAGTTGGGGATTAATCCAGAGGAAATATTGGTGATATCGGAAATCCCACCTGATTATAGTAATCTGACTATTCACCAAATTACGGGCTTTGGATTGCTGAATAAAGACCGTAGCGAACCGTTAAAAGAACGAGTTACGGCATTAAGAAAAGAATTAGATTTGCGTCATGATGGCAATATTGCTTACATAGACCACTTAGCACATAAAAACAAGGGTGATGGATATTGGTTTGTTGATAATCGTGGTAGTAATGCTTATGAAAATAAGCAAGCTATTTGTAGTTTTGGTACTCCCTATCAAGATATTGGAGCATCTGAACAAGCTTATATAACTTTAACGGGAGATAGAAGTGTTGGTAAAGAGAATGAAGCTTTTCAAGAGGTGATTAATCATCTGGTTCAGACTGAGGTTGTGCAGTGTGTAGGTAGAACTAGAGCTAATCGCAGGGCAGAGCGGGTAACTTATTATGTGGTTAGTGAGAAAGATTTGTCCTATTTAGCGGACTATTACCCTAATGCTAGGTTCATTAAGTCTGATGCTGTTGATATTTGTCCAGATGCCGGAACGGAAATCCAACAGACACGTAAGGGCATATTAACAGCATTCAAGCAACTGGTGGCAGCAGGGGTGACAGATTGGCAGAAGGTTCGTCAGGGGGTATTAGCTAAAGCTGCTGGGATTTCTCAATCCTGGCTCAGTCAAGTTGCTAAGAAGTATTTTGGGGGGTGGAACAGCTTTAAAAAATTATTACTACTCCTATATAACTCTCTTTATAGGGTTAATAATAATTCTTTGGAGGTTTTGACTAAGGAGGAACAGTGGTTTATTGATGAGTATTTACCTCTGCTTAAGTATGACTGTGAAGGCGGGGGTGAATCGGCGGAAATGATCATTGAAGATGTGATTACGTTTAGTGAACATCTTGGCTGGCAAGGGTTTTCTAGGGCTGTGAATGCAGCGACGATAGAAATTAAAGCCTTTTTAATTGCCTGTTTGATATCTGTGTTGCCGCAAGAGATTCATGATGAGATTAAGCGATACTTGGTTTTGCACTTAGTTAAAGTAGAACCTGAATATTAAGTTTCTACTTAAACAACCTGATTTTTTATAGTTGGATTAAAGCAATACCATATTGCGATGTAGCTTGCTGCTCTTTTTTATGAGTGGGAGCAATTTCTTTTTGTTAAAAAGAAGTACATTGTAGCATAATGGGCTGTTTTAAAAATCCTATAAAACACCTTATGGTTGCTTTATGGGGACTTTGTATTAATTATTTTGAGCGATCGCTACCTATTCCATCTATCACCCTATGAATTATCCTAAAATTAGATAAATTACAATTGTAAACTTGTTTATGAGTGTCTTAATACCTGATGATATTCTCCGAGCCAGCAAAATGACGGAAGGGGAACTAAAATTAGAAATCGCTATTATGCTTTATCAGCAAGAAAAAATTAGTAGTGGTAAAGTTCGTGCTTGGACTGGACTCACAGTAATTGAGTTTCAACATCAACTTGTTTTACGGGGACTTTGTATCAATTATGATGTAGAGGATTTTCAATCAGATGTCGAAACTCTAGAATCTATATAAACTAAAGATTAAACCGCAGGAGAGATCATGAGTTATCAAGACATTATTACGATTGAATCTGGAAAACGCAGTGGAAAACCTTGTATTCGAGGAATGCGTATAACTGTGTACGACATTTTAGAATATTTAGCAGGTGGGATGACAGAAACCGAAATTTTGGAAGATTTTTCAGAACTGACCTCTGAAGATATTAAGGCTTGTCTTGCTTTTGCTGCTGACCGAGAGAAAAAGTTATTTGTTGCATCTTTATAAAATTCCTATTAAGAGATTTTAACCAGAAGGCTCTGAAATATATTGTAAATGTTTTTTTGTATTGGAACAATAATATATCGCTTTATTTTAGCATTTTTGGCAAATAAGACTGACGATAATTATTCTTAGCCATCAGCCTAGCTTCACGCCTTGTCCAACATTTTTGTAAAGGTACATCAGCTAATCTTTGAAGCAGCATAAACACACTATTATCTCCTGTCAACTTAGCAATTGTTTGAGCAATAACCTTACAACAATTCCAAGGATGATGCACCACCTGAATCTCTGCAAATCTGATTACACCCCAATTCCGTTCTAAGAAAAATCGGTTACGAATTTTATCATCATCAACATCAATACAGTGGTGAGGTTTACCCTTGTCTCCAGTATAAGGTTCATCAATCTCTATATCGAGAGCTAACCCAGATGAGTGATGATAAAAGATAAAATCAGCCGAGTAGCGGAGAGAAAAACCTGGAATTTCAAACTCAACCGCTTGACAAATCAAATTTCCAGAAAAAGCCGCCAGTAAATGCCGAAAAAACTGCTTTTTACTCACACCTTGCTTGGCTGTACTCTTATCATTTGGTAATGCCACACATCCTTGAAATGAAGCTTTGAGATGCTTCTGTTCTTGATTACCACCAATAAACCGTCTAGCTAAGGGTGGATAAAGAATAACGGGATAATAACCACTAGACATAACCACACTTTTTATAAAAATTCACCAATCAAAAAGCAGTGGAATTAAGTAATAGTTAAAAACTATCCAATCTAATATCTTTCCAAATATCAGAAACCTGCCATCCCGTCTTGCCAACAGATAGAATTACAGGATTAACACGCATTGGCACATAGTTAGGCTCTTGATACTCTTTATCTCGTTTTAGCTGTTCTTCAACTGCTATTTCCTCTATTTTATTAATAAAATCAACTTGCAGATTTGGCTCTTTTGTTTTATCTATAATTTGTGTTTCTTGAAGGAGTTTGTCAGATTTTTTGATGAGTTTCATATTTAGTGGCAGATGTAACTTTTGATATTTACGAAATCATGAATAGTTGATACCAACTTAACTCAAAAACTTTAAGTTTTAGTTGAATATTAACATGGGTAGATGCGCTAACGCGCTCAAAATGATGGCGTTATGCAACCAAAACAATGCAACAACTAACAGTAATTGTAACAGAAAGTATAACAACAATGAAACCTAAAATTATTGCCATTCCTGAGCAAAATCCTCAAGTGACACAAAAGGTTACTTCAGATTTATTACTCGACACTAATTTAGATGTAGGTATGATAGCTATTCTCAACCAAATTGAAGCTGAACACGAATACTATCAAAGTTGTGGAGAGTGGTAATCATGGTTTTATCACTCGCTCAACAATCCTTAGCAGGACTCTCTCAAACTGCTGCTCATCTTTGGGAACAACTAACTAATTGTCAAACTACCGAAGAAGAATCTGCTATCATCACCGCTATTTGGGAAACTCAAGAAGTTCAATCAGAAGCTATTGATATTCAAGCTGAATTGGCATTACAACTAGATGCAGAAATAGCTGCTGTTAAGCAACGACTAGAACATCTCAAAGCTGTGCATCAATCAGCACTTTTAAGACTAGAACGCTGGCGACAGAAATTAGATGAAACTATTTTAGAACAAAATGCCATAGGAATTCTACCTGAACAAATGATTGGTAATTCACTTCGCATTACGATTAAAGAAAATCCACCAAGTTGTGATGTAGTAGTAGATGCAGAAAAATTACCTCCAAAATACCGCAGAGAAAAGACTGTTTACTCAGCAGATAAAAAAGCGATTATTGCTGCTTGGAAGAAAGGAATTCCAGTAGATGGTACTCGTGTTGAACGTAAGCAGCGGGTTGTTTATGCTTTGACAGCCACGGCAATTCAAGACTTCAAAGATTCACTATTACCATAGTTATTTATTCCGGTAATCAGGACTTATACAGCTATTGTTGTTGAGGTTGGGAATAGAGTAAGACAATAATTCAAGGGGGAGCAACCCGAAAATGTGAGAGCGAGGTTAAATTATCAATAACTCCAGGTTTTTTTGTTGCAATGCTTTTGCTAGGCATAGCCATCGCAACTTAAAATAGCCTATTTTTGGTCTTAGTTTTCGCACTTCACAAAATGGCGTTGCTCCCCTCACTACTAATTAATTCAAGAGTGATTTTAATCAAACAAACCAGCCCGTAAGGCGATGACAGCAGCTTGGGTGCGGTGACTGGCAAAAAGTTTGTTTAAAACACCGCGTACATATACTTTTACGCTTCCTAAGCTGATATAGAGTTGATCCGCAATCTCTTGATTGCTGAATCCTTGGACAATTAGTTCCAATACCTCCATTTCCCGATTAGTCAGTGGATTTGCTTTTAGAATACTGGCTTGCTCTGGATCAAGCGCAAAAATTGGCACTGTTTGAGCAATATTTAATTTTACCGTAGGTATTTTCAATTGACGAATATGTTTGAGAACAATACGAGCGATTACCGGATCAATCCAAGAATAACCCTCATAAGTCATGTACAGTGCTTCTAATAGCAACTCAAACTTAGTGGTTTTAACACAGTAAGAATCTGCCCCAGATGCAAAAGCTGCTAAGACCATTTTTTCTTGAGCAAAAGAAGTGAGCATCATGATCTTCGTTTGCGCTGCTGTTTCTGGTGGCATAGATTGTCGAAACCGCTGCACTAATGTTATCCCATCCATATCTGGTAAGCGAATATCAACAATAGCAATATCTGGTTTAGTATTCTGAAGCAATTTTAGACCAGCAGCAGCAGTATTTGTGTCTCCTATCACTTGAATATTCTTTTGCTCATTCAAACAACTACGGATACCTACTCTAGTCAAATTATGGTCTTCGATAATTACCGCTCTAATATTTGCCATTACCTACCTCAACAACTAGCTAAATGTACTCTTTCTAACGTGGGAAATAGTTGACTACAAACGGCTCAGTCTATCGGTTAAATTTTTTAGGATTCTAGCAAAGTCTACCCATTGATGGAGGCAAAATAAGGTATAACAGCAAAAAATCTATCTATTGATATAGATAAAGCAAAAAATCATATCAAAAAATATGCCTATTGACGTAGGTAAAATTTAAAGTTTTAGTGAAGAAAGCCGATTTAAGTGTTAAGATTCATTAAAGAAAAGAAATAGCCAACTTGATTTAAATAAATCTACTGGTATTTGTATGACACCTTTCTCTTGGAACTCAAGTTCAACAGAAAGTATCCTTTTGGTAGATGACTCAACCAAGAATGTTTGTGTACTAAAATCTACTCTCAAGCAAGAAGGATACACGGTAACAGTAACAGATAGCGATAGTGAAGCCTTAATTAAGATTGTCGAATCTCCACCTGATTTAGTCCTATTAGATACGTTCACTCCAAGTATTGATGGCTATGAAATCACTCGACAGATCAAGCAGAATTCCCATTTACCTTTCATACCTGTGTTACTCGTTACCAATTGTGACGAGTCCTCTTTCATTCAAGGTTTACAGGCTGGTGCTGATGACTTTTTGATTAAGCCTGTAGAACAAAAAGAATTGTTGGCAAAAGTGCGTTCGCTCTTGCGACTAAAACACAGTATCAATCACCGAGATATAATTACCCAGCAATGGTGCGAAGATTTTGTGATTAATATGACTCACGATTTACGCACTCCTTTAACTTCAGCAATTCAAATGCTAAAAATGCTGAAGAAAGGAACTTTTGGGGATAATCTCTCAGAAATGCAGGGATATCTCCAACAAATTACCGAAAGTAATCAAACGCTATTGGATATGGTTGAAAATATTCTCGATGTTTATCAATATGAAGCAGGTAATAAAGAGTTAGAGTTTTTTCCTGTAGATTTGTGCGAGTTAAGCCAAAAGGTAGTGCAGGAACTCAAACCTTTGGCTGTGATGAAAAACTTGACTCTGACAACAACATTCAACAGGCAACAATCATCATTATTAAGAGTCAGGGGTGATAGGATAGAATTATACCGATTGCTGATTAACTTAGTTGGCAACGCTATTCGTTTTACAGATAGCGGTTCAGTAGAAATTCAGCTTCATCGCCATCATCAATACGTAACAATTGTAGTAAAAAATACAGGTATTGGCATCAGTGAATCAGAACAAGTAGGTTTATTTGAACGCTTTCGACAGGGCAAACACCAGCGCCGGGGGAATGGTCTAGGATTATATTTGTCTCTTCAAATTGTTGAAGCCCATCAGGGAAATATCTCTGTGGAATCGACCGTAGGGGAAGGCAGTATTTTTACAGTTTATTTACCTATATCAACAGCTTCTTTGTGATCAGGACTTGATATCAAAATAATAGGGAAAAGAATCGGTGGGAAACTAACTGATTTTAAAAAACTCCACAGCAAAGATGCTTATTCCTACTTTTGACTACGAAACACTACATTATTTTGGGATTAGAAGGAATGACATTAGATCAGTCCACACTCTTCTTCAGCAATAGTTAGTAACTTTTCTTGCAGTGGTGTCAAACATGGTTGATATCGTTTACTTAAACCAGCTAGTAGCCAAATAACAGCATCATCAATATTCCTCATTCGATGCAATCTGACAAGACGTTGACACAATTGCTGCATATATTGGCTATCACTCTCAGAATAATCCAACGGCTTCAGGTTTTCCATCTTCACTAGATACTCTCCATCCCATGTAATAATTGTGTAGCTAAAATTGCCGACATGAGTAATAATTCCCCAACAACCGTTTTTGCCCTTGAGTTCTAAATCATCTTTAGGGAGAATTTCACACACTTGCCCTAAATAGTGGGTGTTAGGTAAATTCGGTTGCTCCTGTAATTTGTCCACAATACTTTTAACAATGCGTCCTGATGGTACTTTACCACCTGCCGCCTCTACTGCTTCTTGCCAACATCTAACTTGTTCCTCTGCTTCTAATTTTGTCAATGGTCGCACTTGTCCTTCTGCTGTTGGCAAAATGTCCACAATTTGTGGACATTCTTCTAGGTTGTCCACAACACTAGCTGCGTCAATAAGTTGGTAGGAACGGGAACGGTTATAGCTAAACCTGTCTTTGCAGTATTCGTCAAAAGTTTTGTGGGAGTTGCGATATAGTTTTCTGTCTCTCAATTGTCTCAAGGCTTTTCCAGCTTCGGAGAACGCCCTCTCTACTTGACGCTCTAACCGGAAGCGATCGCCCTCTTCTTCTTTAGTTAGTTCTTTAGTAGTAAATATTGCTATCGTAGTATTAACAGCATCACCATTTTTAGCATCAACAGCCAAATTCTCACTGATAACAGTGGTAGTCTTGTCAAGCGGCGCATTAACCATATCACTTGCGTTCCTGGTTAGTTATTTTCATAATTATAACGTAGTACCACGCAATTAAAGTATCTGGCTTAGAAGTATTTGTCTGATGCTAATTGCGATATAATTGAGATTGTCGTTATAAGTGTGCAACTAATGGCGAGACCTGGTGGTAATCCCGATTTTGGAATCAAGTATCGCTTTGACTATGGCAGAGACGAGCCACTTTCAGAACAAGTGAAAGTATTGATGCATCCACAGATGAAACAGCATCTGAAAAATCTGGCTGATCTAGAAAAATGCACAGTACCTGATTTGATTCGTGAAGCGATTGAGCAATATTTGGTTGCTAAACAAACAACTAAACTAAGTTAATAGAATTGATATAATCGTCCTGTTCGTTTTGAGGACTTTTACCTCTCGCTATATTTACTGGCAATTTTAGATTAAAAAAATTTGGTAAAAGCCCCGTCCTTCAGTGCAGAAAAATACTCGCCGCGCTGCGTATGCTTCGCTAACGTCAATCCCAAATCCATTTTCTTCGAGCTTCTACACTTTAGAGTGGAGTTAATCCAAAATCGTTCGACTGAGCGAAGTCGAAGTCCAAAATACGCGCTGCGCTAACGTCAATCCAAAATCGAGTGACCCCTACCATATATTTTTATGATTATTGCCTTTACAAATCAAAAAGGTGGCGTAGGCAAATCAACTGCGGCTGTTCATCTGGCCTATTGGTTTAGTCAACGCCAAAAAACACTAATGGTTGATGCCGATGCCCAACAAAGTAGTTCCGTCTGGGCTAAATCTTTAGGTCTGGTTTACCAAGTCATTCAAGACCCAGAAGAGTTGTTTGAAAAAATTCCTGACTTAGCTATCCAGTATTCAGCCTTGGTGATTGATGCTCCTGGTTCACTTTCTGAAACTACTAAAGCAATACTGGCTCGTTGTGATATTGCTTTAGTTCCCTGCCAACCTTCTGGCTTAGATTTACACAGCAGTCATAAAATTTTGCGTTTTATCAAACACGCGACTGAATTGCGCTCTGGTTATCCAAAAGCTGCTTTATTTTTGAGCCGAGCCACCAAAGGTACAGTCTTAGAGAGAGAAGCTAGAGAAGCTCTGATTGCCACAGGAACCCATTTACTAAAAACTGCTATCTATCAAAAACAGTGTATCGCTGATGCCCCTGGTCAGGGGTGTACTGTATTTCAAATGTCAGGCAAAGCCGCAACCGAAGCCGCAAGTGATTATGAGGCACTTTTTCAAGAAGCCTTGGAGGTGCTGAATGTCAAGTAAAAGGCGGGAACTCAAAGATTTTTTATATGAAAGCACTGAGCCAACAAAAGATTCACCACTGCCAACAGCAACGGTGGCTTTATCTGCTATTAGTCTGCCCTCTCAACAGCCCCGGCGCTATTTTGATCCGCTCAAGATGGAGCAACTCATTCAATCTGTGAAAGAGCATGGCATTTTAGAAAATCTGCTCATTCGACCAATTTTAAGTCAACCAGGGCAGTATGAATTAGTAGCCGGAGAAAGACGCTATCGGGCAGCGCAAGCTGTGGGATTATTAGAAGTTCCTGTTACCATCCGCACATTAACTGATTCTGAAGCTTTTACCATTGCCCTAGTAGAAAATCTCCAACGGGAAGACCTGAATCCAGTAGAAGAAACTGAAGGTATTTTGCAGCTACTGTCACTGCGATTAGAATCAACTCCAAATGAAGTCACAGCCTTGCTTTATCGGATGTTGAATGATGTTTCCCGATTGACTAATAACGTTATTAGTCAACCAGAATCTGAAGCAATTAAGGCGATATTTACTGATTTAGGGTTGATGGGGTGGGAGTCTTTTGTGAGTAATCGTCTACCTTTACTAAAACTACCTATAGATATTTTAGAGGCGCTGCGTTCCGGGAAAATTGAGTACACCAAGGCCAATGCCATTGCACGGGTGAAGAATGAACAGTTACGCCAAAGTTTACTAGCAGAAGCGATCGCTAGTCGATTATCACTAACTCAAATTAAAGAACGTATCCGTAGTCTTAACGAAACTAAACCTAGCCAGGATACCTCAAATCCTCTCAAACAGCGCATTACATCCATTTTGGGACGAGTGCAAAAAACAAAGGTTTTATCCAATCCCCAAAAGCAAAAACAATTAGAAAAACTGTTATTTCAAATGGAAAATTTACTAGAAGAAGATTGATGTTCGCCCGTGAGTAGCATGAGAACAGGAGTGTATGTTAAGCCAAAAATCCTTGCTGTCATTGATTTTGAGTCGTTGCATTAAAATATAACTTTTCCGGTAATAACAATTTTTATCACAGAAAAAAACCTGAAAGCCTGAATTTACTATGAAAATGAGACCTTGAAAAAGGTATAAATTTTATTGTTATCACATGAATCAGTCGTTAACGTATATTTTGGTTCCATTGCTATTCGCACGCAATATTATACGTTCGTAAAATTACTAACTAAAATTAATTTAGGGTATATTTAGGTGTTTTATAGGGGTTATATATACCCCAAAAAGAGATTAGAGACTTGTATTTATTTCCTTTGACCCCTATGTATAACCTGCTTATAACCTGCATAGGGGTTATATAGGGTCTATATTGCTAAAATAAAATAATTTGGGGTATATATAGGGGTTACTTGTGGGATAAATATACCCTAACGCGAAAATTGAAAATAATTAAACTTTTAGCCCCTATCTAGGGTATATATAGGAGATACTTAGGGTATTTTTGTGCCACCCTTTTTTTGTATCCCACTTGACCCCCATGTCTAACATTCACGCCTTGCAAAAAATCTTTCCAGCAGGATTCGATAACGGTTACGGTAGTCTGAAACTTTTCGTCGATGGATTTGAAGTCGTTCGTATCCCCAGTTATATTTCTACAGCAGAGATGGAAGATGTACCAGGAAGAATCGTTTTAGATGGTGCAGCTTACACCGTGGGAGAATCTGCTTTTCGTACAGGTTATCATTTTGACCGCAATACGGACCACAACGAAAACAAAATTAAAAATGCGCTGTTGATGTTATTTGGTGGATTAGCACATTTGCCACATCGTAAAGCTTGGCATTTAAAATTAGTCGTCAGCTTACATGACATAGGACTGGCAAAAGATTTAAAACAAGCACTCAACGGAGAATATCAACCAATACTTGCGGGCAAAAAATCAGATGTCACCCTAGAAATAATTAAAGTTGTCCCAGAGGGGATGGGTGCATTGTTTGGACATCAACTTCCACCCAAGCTCACTGTCCTAGATTTTGGGAATGGAACCACACTTTATTCTCGTTACAACCAGGGAAAGCGAGAAGTTCATACTCCCTACCCCGCAGGTGTAGAAGTTCTCATCGAAGACATTGCCGAAAAAATGAAACGTCTCAACGGAGGGAAAATCGGCAACACCTCCCAGATTCGATTTTGTTTGGAAAGGGGACATACCAAGTACAGTCGTGACATTGACATCAAAGATATCTACACCAATTGTTTGAAAGATTGGTATGAAAAATTCTTAAAGAAACCCGTAAGCCTGACACTAGATGCCAAGCACCAAGGGGATGAAATTTGGGCAATTGGTGGTGGCTGTTTGTTACCTGGATTTAAGAAGTTATTGGAGAAGAACGGGTTTCAAATTCTGGACAATCCCGTAGAAGCTAATGCCTGTGGATTACTAGAGATGGCAAAAGCCATGATCAACAAAAATCTGTAGTCCTGCTGATTGACTGCCCCTGGCTTGAGTTTGAGGGGTAATAATGCGCGAATTTTGAATCAACCAATTTGAATGGGAACGAAGCCAATGACACCGGAAAAAGTTCGGATTAAAGATAGCTACCGAGAACGTATATTTGCCGAATCACAGCAACTAGATAAAAGTTACTTAGAGACGCTTTACTTTATTATTGATTGCTATTTTGCTTTCAAAAAGGGGGCATTCCCAATGCAACAAATAGTTACACATACCCCAGCTTTCACCCCGATTGCTACAAACCCAAGTCAACAAGACCAGCCCCCTTCAACTCCATCATTACCAGAAAATCCCAAAGATGTTGATGGCGAAACATTTACTCTTGATTTTGATTTGTAACTATTAAGCTGTTACGCATTTGCTTTTTTGCCCAAAAGCCTTACTAGAAGGACTCGTGCGATTCGTTGTTAGCTGAATCACGGTATCCAGCCCGTACATAAGCTAACCAACCCAATCTAGCAATAGAAGAAGGTTGAACTCTCGGTCTGATATGGGTGCAAGTCCCATCTGCCAGACTCAGGTATGACTCCCTATCTGCCTACGATGACCCGACTCGGCTTCGGGAGGTCGAAGCTAGGAACAGGACGCAATCAGACATCCGTTGTGGGGTGACACTGGCGTTAATGGGGAGTTCCCACGGTGAAACAGAGCCTGGAAAAGCAACTTATCGAGAGGCGGGACACAATACAAAAAACCCGACCTCATTGGAGTTAATTCCCGCCGCATCTTAGTCCCATAGCGGTACGAGTCCAGGGATTCCAGTGGTTGAAATGGCTACACCTAACGGAACTAATAATCAACCGAGGGAACGAATAAAAACGGATTGAGGGTCTAAGGGCGGTCGAACCCTACAAGTAGGCTGGACGAGCAGCGGAATTCCCTCAATCCGGGTAGGACAGACCGTAATTGGTCTGAGGTGTTCAGAATACACAAACTGGAGCAGAGCATGATTGGACACAGAGACAACTCTAGTGAATCTTGGAAGACCTTACCCTGGAAGAAATTCCGCCGTAACTTATTCCGCCTACAAAAACGAGTGTACAAAGCGGTTCAAGTTGGAGACAAGCGCAAAGCTAAGTCCCTACAAAAGCTGATTCTGAAATCAACCGCAGCGAGATTAATGGCTATCCGTCAAGTAACACAGCTAAACGCTGGTAAAAAGACCGCAGGAATTGATGGCAAAAAGTCCCTTACCTTTAAGGAACGCTTTGAGCTTAATGAACTGCTAAAAGCATCCGTTAGCAACTGGAAACACCAGGAACTAAGAGAAATACCCATCCCCAAAAAGGACGGTACGATGAGGATGCTGAAAATCCCTACTATTGCAGACAGAGCTTACCAATGCCTTGTCAAATACGCATTAGAACCAGCGCACGAGGCAACCTTCCATGCTAGGAGCTACGGGTTTAGGACGGGACGTTCAGCGCATGACGCACAGAAAATCCTGTTCATAAACCTATGCTCTGCGCGAAATGGAATAGATAAAAGGGTTATAGAACTCGATATCGAAAAATGCTTTGATAGGATAAACCACACCGCCATCATGGATAGACTCATAGCTCCCAAGAGCATAAGACAAGGTATTTTCCGATGTCTCAAAGCCGGAGTCAACCCAGAATTTCCTGAACAGGGAACGCCTCAAGGCGGAGTGGTAAGTCCACTACTAGCTAACATCGCTTTAAACGGCATTGAAAGCATCCACAGATATAAAGATGCCGGAAGTAAAGTAATAGAACCAACAATCCGATACGCGGATGACATGGTGATAATACTCAGACCTCAAGACGATGCCACAGAAATACTTGACAAAATCAGTCAGTTTTTAGCAGAGCGGGGAATGAAAGTCAGCGAGAAAAAGACAAAGCTAACCGCCGCGACAGATGGGTTTGATTTCCTCGGCTGGAACTTTTTAGTCCAGAAAAACGGGAAGTTTAGATGCGCTCCATCAGTGGACAATTTTAAATCTTTTCGCAAGAAAGTAAAATACATCGTCAACAACTCGAATTATGGTGCTACCACAAAGGCTGAGAAATTAGCCCCTGTAGTTAGAGGCTGGAGGAATTACCACCGCTTCTGCAAGATGGACGGGTCAAGAAACTCGTTATTTCACATCCAAAACAGAGCATTTAGGGTATTCAACAAGGAAACTAAACAGAATCGCTATACCAGTAAGCAATTACTAGATAAGGCGTTTCCAGCAGTCCCTTACTCCGAAAACAAACACATCAATGTCAAAGGTGAGAAATCACCTTATGACGGAGATTTAAGTTATTGGAGCGAACGTAACAGCAAGCTCTATAACAACAATACCTCTAAAGCCCTCAAACGGCAAAGCCATAAATGTGGTCATTGTGGTCTTAAAATGCTCAATGATGAGAAGGTACACTTACATCATGTTGATGCCAATCATAACAATTGGAAACCAAACAACCTTCTAGCAATTCATGAAAGCTGCCACGATTATATTCACATGAGCAAAAACGAAAGCTAAGAACATCGGAAGCTGGGTGCAGTGAAAGCTGCACGCCCAGATTTAACAGAGAGGGGCGCGGGATAATACCCGCCCTCGACTCTACCTATGTGACTTGAACCATAATCCAAATTGTGAACCATAACATGAGCCATAAGTAACGCCAAATTAAGCTTTTCGAGCAATAGCAATATAAAACTTTGTAGGCAGGGGGCTTTCTAGCAGGGAGCATGGGGAGGAAAAGTCGTTTTGATTTGGTAAAATTGGATAGCGAACGCGAGTGCGTCCCGGAGGGAACTAGCGCTGCTGCAAGCAGTTCATCTTTTTTGTGGAGTTCTTTTAGCTGCGTCACAGCTTAGAAATACTAGCGATTTATCCTAATTCCTCAAAAACAATATCCTCATAAACCGACTCAATGGGAAAACTTAAATCAATACTTCGTAGCTCGATATTATCCCCCACGTTAGATACAAATTCAGCACTCTGTTCTGGTGGATACCAAATTTTGTAGATACTGCCGTTCTTCTTGACTTAACCGGACAATATAGGTCTTAAGCATAATCAGTTATTAGGATATCTGCTGAGATTTACAGTGAATAGCCCCTCCATTTTCCCTCAAATTCACAATTTTTAGCTTGACAGACCACTACTAGACTTTTTTCCAGAATCATAAATGTTAAAGTTAGCAAATTATACATCATTGACTTTTTTTCTGTTGTATTAGGAAATTAGGGATCTCCTTTTGTTTAATTATTTGACACCTAAATAGGTGTATTACTTATCGCGCTCAATATATTAGTTAATCGTGTTGTAGATACCCAATCCAGGTAGAAAATTCATGAACAAGCTGTTGTGTTTAAAAATATTATGTATGGGATTAGCCAGTATATCCCTAACCCCAGCTACTGCCAGCGCAACAGCAAATGTTGCAATTAAATCGGCACAAAATCATATTGCCAGCAGCCGAGTAGAAGAATTTAACGTAGTAGGTAATGAACCATTTTGGAATATAAATGTTAGCCAAAAAGGTATCGTTTATTCCTGGGTGGCAGATAAAATTAGAAAACAAACCTTTCCTTATGTAAATCCCCAAGCAGCAGACGGACGGCCTTTAGATGTGCTTAGAGTTTATCGCTTACGTGGTGGAGCAGATAATATGCTGATGATTCAGAAAGCTAATGGCTTCTGTAGCGATGGTATGTCAGATAAAAAATATCCCTACACAGCAACTTTAATTTTGGGTAGGACAGTGCGAATAGGTTGCGCTGAGAAAAAATAATTTGCTGAAATTATTTCTATTGGCGAATTTTACTGCTCATCAGAGATACACTTATCATATCTGATTGAGCAGTTGATTGATTTCCAGACATTTTTGTGTAACAGCGATAAGTTTCAGTTTTTAGTTGGGGAAAAAATATGAAATTATCAGATTTATCACCTGAAACTTTAGAAAAAATCAAACTGGTGAGGTGGGATAGGATTATTGAAAAACATGAAGGACCAGAAGATTGGTCATCTGTTTTGCAATATAGCGAACCGGAATTTATGGAAATTGATGGATATCCAGTATTATTACCTATAGATAAATCTCATCACCCCAATATTTCCGTAATCCGTTCTATTTGGGCTGAAGATAAAAAATCACTCACGCTATTTTTATCGGATACCACCTATGAAGATGATCCCTTCTTTTCTGGCTTTATGACAGTTTGTGACCGTCTAAAAAATGAAAACTTCTTTCTAGCAATTTTGTATCATGAATGGTTCATGATTGAAAGACCAGAAATCTTTGATTAATTGATAATTGTTTCGTTTCATTCAAGGCTTCCGCCGTGAGCGTCAGCCGAACGGTTTAAAACTTCCCCTTTTAAGCACATTTAATATTATGATGGAAGTTAACAATGACACTACTGGAAGTATTACAATCACAGTATAGCCTCCAGACAATGGACAGTACATTTGCCAGATGTCATCGTCTTTGGATGATACCAGACAGAATTGGCAATGTTATGGTCAAACAAAAGAACACGCCATTGCCAAATCATGAAACAGACAAAAACTCTGGCAGCAAAATTACTTTTCGGCATGGTTTTAGTAGGAATTTCAGCTTGCAACTTAGCAACAACTGAGTCCGCAAACACTAATAATCAACAAACAGAAACAGCCCAACAAGTCAGCCAACAAACTGCTACTAAAAATCAAGCCTGTACTTTAGTAGAAAATGGCTTCGGTTCCCAAGGACAGGTAAAACTGCGGGTAGAAGAAGTCGTAACAGGTTTAGAAGTTCCTTGGGGAATAGCTTTTCTGCCAAATAGAGATATGTTAGTTACCGAACGACCGGGACGAGTCCGCCTCGTGCGGAATGGTAAACTTATTTCCCAACCAGTAGCTACTATCAATGTCACAGAAAGCGGTGAAGATGGTTTATTGGGTATTGCCACTCATCCTAACTTTGCTAACAACCGATTTTTTTACATTTACTACACTGCTGATCGAAATGGATCACAGGTTAATCGTGTGGAAAGATGGCGACTATCTGAGAATGGACTGAGTGCTTCCCCGGATAAAGTAATTGTTGATAATATTCCCGTAGCACAATTTCATAACGGTGGTCGCATTCGCTTTGGACCAGATGGAATGCTTTACATTGGCACAGGTGATGCCAGAGAACCGCAAAGTTCCCAGGATGTTAATAGCCTTGCTGGTAAAATCCTGCGTGTGACACCTGACGGACAAGTACCCCAAGACAATCCGTTTAGTAAGAATCCTGTCTATATAACTGGGATTCGCAACACTCAGGGGTTTGATTGGCTGGATAAATCGACACTATGGGTGACAGATCACGGACCTAGTGGGGATTTGGGAAGAAGAGGTCACGATGAACTCAGTTTAGCAAAAGCAGGAGACAATCTGGGCTGGCCTACTATCTACCGTTGTGAATCAAAGAAAGGAATGGTTACTCCGTCAATTGTTTGGCGTGAAGCTTTACCTCCTGGTGGGGCAGTAATTTATACTGGCAATTCTATTTCTGAATGGAAAGGGAGCTTAATAATTGCCACTCTTCGTTCTCAACATTTGCAGCGCGTTGTTTTCAACCCCCAGTCTCCCCAACAAGTTGAGCGTCATGAGGTGTATTTGCAAGGTCAATATGGACGGCTGCGAGAAGCAATTATGGGTCCAGATGGTGGTATTGAGCCGAGATACGTGTAAAAACCTGCAAGATGGTCTGGAAACGCCTACTGTGTCTAGCTTTCAACAATTTTCACCCCCATCCTTATAAGGTTTTCCACACAGAGGACAAAACTTATACCTCAACGACACCACCAACTCACCACAATTAGTACAACTAGACCGTAATTGCGTACCGCATAGATAACAAAACCTAGCCCGAACATTTCCCCACATCGAATCTACAGCACCACCAGGATTCCAACATTGGGGGCAAAACTTAATTGCTGCCATTGCCACAACCTCTTCCCCCCTGACAACAGCCTGCAAATACTCAACAGGCACAGATAAAGCTAAAGCAAGTCCGCCAAGAGTTTTATGGCTGAGTTTCCTTGTCAATCCCCGTTCAATCTTCCCCACAGAACGAGAATGAATACCAGCCGCATTCGCCACCTCAAACTGAGTTAAATTGAGTTCCTTTCTCATCCGCAAAACATAGTCGGACAGAGATTCTCTTGGTTTTGGAGTTTTAAAAGTATCCATAAAACGCTGCCAATATTTCTCCCTAAAAGATATATAATTTAGGAATAAATAACCTTGCTAAAAACACACAAATTTCCGTGAAGCAAGCTGTCACATTAGCCACCGTTGCCGTCAAATTTCTAGAACGGACTGGAGTAGCACCCAGTACCATAAAAACCTACGAACTAACCCTCTTAAACTTCCTGGCAAAGTATGGAAGTTGGCCAATCGAAATAATCAGTAAGCAAACATTAATCGAGTATCTAGATAGTCTCTCACATTTAAAATACACAACCCACCACAAGCATCAAGCAATACTGCAAAGTCTATTTAACTTTGCCGTCCAACAAGATTATATAAAAATCAACCCAATTCAGGGATTAAAACAGCGTCCCCCACAACGAGAAAAAGGTGAACATAAAAGTGATACTCCTATAAGATATCTAACATCAGACCAGCTAAATATCCTCTATACAGCAACCAAAGATAACCTGCGGCTGTCAGCAATAATTCATCTATTGCATCGCACAGGATGCCGAATAGGAGAGCTTTTAGCCCTGAATTTATCAGACATAGACATCAAAAATCAGAAATTTCAGGTATTGGGAAAAGGCAACAAACAAAGGTGGTGCTTTTATAGCAATGATGCCGCCCAATCACTAAATAAATATTTCCAACACACACGACATCAAAATATTAACGCATTGTTCACAGCACAACATCCAGTTACCCTCAAAGTCAGTAGAATTAGCTATCATACATTGCATGATTATTGGCGAGAAATTACCAATACAAATCCCGAATTAACCGGGGTACGCATTCATGATTTACGCCATACTTATGCTACAGAACGAGTAGGATTAATCAGCATAGAAGAATTACGTTCACTCATGGGACATGAAAGCATTCAAACCACATTACGCTACCAGAAAGTTACCTCCCAAAAAGCCGAATCAGCCGCCCGTCATGCCTTAAATATGCTGATTAATCCAGAACTACAAAGCTGAACTGAGTCACCAGATAATTCATAATTATTGACAACTTTTTGAGCTAAAAAACAGCATTTTTATCGGCATTGTTAATTTCTACCCAAAAGAATATAAAATACTCTTTGGTAGGAGAGTGAGGGATAAAACCATTTTGGGTAATCTTAGTATTATATGAGACTCGTATTTGATTTCTAACCGGGTTTTTAGATAAAAGCCTTGTTGAATATAGATTTGCGCGTGGATTTTTCCCCCGATTTTTTTATATGTTTTAAATATTACTTGAATGGCTTCAATTAACCGTACCGCTTACCCCAAATTTAAACAATTTCCTGACCCCAAAGAACTGGCAGAACTTTACACTCCAACACTGATAGAAATCAAGTTTGTCAAGTCTAAAACCAAGAACCATGAAGGATTACTACGGTTAATGGTGATGCTCAAATCCTTTCAACGTCTGGGATATTTCCCTCATCCTGAACAGATCCCAATTGCAGTAATTAAACATTTACGGTCGTGTTTAAAGTTACAAGACTCAGTAAAAGCAATACCCTCCGAACGCCAACGTCATACCTATAAAAATATTATTCGGGAGTATTTAGGGGTCAAACAATATGATAAAACAGGTCAAAGATTAATAGCCACAATAGTTGCAGAAGCTGCCCAAATTAAAGACCACCCTGCTGATTTAATCAATGTCGCAATTGAAGAATTAGTTAAAGAACGATACGAATTACCAGCATTTAGCACCCTTGACCGATTAATTCGCCACATTCGGTCAATGGTCAATAATCGGTTATTTGCACTTTGTTCTCAAGGACTTTCAACTACCGAACAAATTTATTTAGACCAATTACTCGTGGTGATAAACAAGGAGGATGAGGATGATGAAAATGCCACCCTGAATTTATTAAAAGCACCACCTAAAAGTGCCAAACTAAATGGGATGAAACTCCTGCAAAATAAGTTTGATATGCTCATGACTTTTGGAGATGCCAAGCGATTACTAGAAAATATTACCCCTACCAAAGTTAGACATTTTGCTGCTTATGCTAGAACTTTAGATATCAGGGAACTTCAAGATATTAATTTACCCAAACGGCGGACATTGCTATTATGTCTATTGTACGAAGCACAGGTAAAAACTCGTGATTATCTGGTTGAGATGTTTATTAAACGTATTCTGAAGATTCAAAATAATGCCAAACTGCGATTGCAGGAACTCCGGGATAAACATCTGACAGAAACATCAGAGTTGTTAGCAACATTGGGACAAGTATTACAAGCATCCAAACAAGCCAAGGAAACCCAGGATAATGCTGTATTTGGAGAACAGGTGCAGTTAATTTTGGATGAACATGGTGGGGCAGAATTGCTGATGCAAAAATTAGATGAAATTGCGGCGTACAATACCAATAACTATTTACCATTAATGTGGCGGTTTTATGCTGCCAACCGCAAAGCACTGTTTAGTTTAGTGCGTTCTCTAGATATTCTCTCTACTTCTGCGGATGAATCAGTTATTGAAGCTTTGCAATTTGTGTTGGATCATGAACACAAACGCTCTAAATATTTACCTTTTGATATTGATTTGGACTTTATTAGTAATAACTGGCGGGCGCTAGTTGTAGTAGAAATTGATGGCACTGAGGTTTTGGTACGTCAGCAATTAGAAATTTGCATCTTTCACAATCTGGCGACTGAATTTAAAACTGGAGATGCCTGTGTTGTGGGGTCGGAAAGCTACGCGGATTTCCGCGAACAATTATTAAGTCCTGATGAGTGTGAACCGTTAATAAAAGATTACTGTGACTTAATTGGTTTTCCGGCTAATCCAACGGATTTTGTCGAACATTTACGCTTATGTTTAACACAAGTTGCTGAGAAAGTAGATAATATTTGTGCTGTCGATAAACAATTTACAATTAATAAGGAAGGCAACCCTGTGTTAAAGAAACCGCCATCATTTACCCAACCTCCAGAGGTGGATTTATTGGAGTCAAAAATCCGGGCGCTGATGCCGGAACGGAGTATTTTAGACATATTATGCAATGTTGAGCATTGGTTGAATTGGACTAGACATTTTGGTTTAATGTCGGGAAGTGAAGCGAAAATATCTGACCCTGGGGAACGTTATATTTTTACTACTTTTGGTTACGGTTGCAATCTTGGACCTAATCAAATGGCTCGTCATTCGGGGGGTATGGTGACTGCCCATGAGATTTCTTATACTAACCGTCGCCATGTTAGTGCTGCCAAGATTGAAGCGGCAATTCGGGATATTATTAATGCTTATAACCGTTTTAGCTTACCTTCTTGTTGGGGGACAGGGAAAAAGGCGGCGGCGGATGGTAGTAAGTTTGAGATATACGAAAATAATTTACACAGTGAATATCATATCCGTTACGGTGGTTACGGTGGTATTGCCTATCATCATGTCTCTGATAAATACATTGCTTTGTTTACTCATTTTATTACTTGTGGGGTTTGGGAAGCGGTTTATATTTTGGATGGGTTGTTGAAAAATCTTTCGGATATTCAGCCGGATACGTTACACGCAGATACTCAAGGTCAATCTGGACCTGTGTTTGCTATTTCCTATCTTCTGGGTATTAAGTTGATGCCACGTATCCGTAATTGGCAGGATCTTAGTTTTGTGCGTCCTGGTACGGATGTGAGCTATCAGCATATTGAACCGCTGTTTAAGGGTGTGGTCAATTGGAGTTTAATTCAGATTCACTGGTATGACATGATGCGAGTGGTGCTGTCAATTAAGGCTGGTAAGGTGATGCCTTCGACGTTGTTACGTAAGTTGGGGAGCTACAGTCGGAAAAATCGTCTTTATCAAGCTTTTCAAGAGTTGGGTAAGGTGGTGCGAACTATGTTTCTGCTGGATTATATTTCTAATGTTACTTTGAGACGGGAAATTACGGCGGTAACAAATGTTGTGGAAATGTACAATGGTTTTCTGGATTGGGTATTTTTTGGTAAGCAAGGGATGATTACTGAGAATGATCCGATTGAGCAGGAAAAGCGGTTAAAGTATCTGGATTTGGTTGCCAGTGCGGTTATTTTGCAGAATACGGTGGATATGTCTTTGGCGATTCAAACGTTGATGTCACAGGGTGAGGTGATTCCTATGCGATACCTTGCTGCTTTGAGTCCTTATATTACAAGACATATCAAAAGATACGGTGATTATGTGGTGAATTTACATAATATTCCTCAACCTTTGGAGGCGGCGATTAATCTCCCTCCAGAAATCTTTGAAATGTAGACACAGTAAGCGTTTCCAGACCATCTTGCAGGTTTTTACACGTATCTCGGCTCAATACCAGGTAGAGAAACTTTATACGAAGTCGGTGAAACAGATGAAAATACTACTTTTATGCCATTAGAACATATACTTACCTAGCTTCTTTTGTGCAATATGTCTCTAAGTATACTTCTGGCTGCCTCTTTTTCTTAACTCCCACAAAAATGGGCGAACCGGGAGTAATAATGTAATAGAAACATTGAGAGTAAACCCTGTAGCGATCGCTCTCCTATCATCCCAACAAATAAGCGATCGCCCATCATCCCAACAAATGCGATCGCCTAACATCTCTAAAATAAGCGATCGCATTCCCCACATCACTAAAGGATAGTAAAAACTCTCATGTACATAAGCTTTTAGACACGTACAATACAGATTAAGAAATTTTAATAGTAAAAATAAATTTTTCTGAAATTGGTTTTCTTTGATATAGTATGATTGTAATCAGTAGTCAATTTTTCAATCATGCTTTATAGCTCTTTGAAGAATGATAACCCTTGATTACCAGTATAAATCAAAACTCCCAAACTGTCTTGACAACAATTTGAGAGCTTAGAAAATCTAAAAATTAGCAAACCCAGTTCTTTACTTAGTCTATGTCTGGAAAACTAACCTAAGTAAATTCTGGATCAACAAACCAGAAACCATGAGAACCAATTCATGGCAGTCTTATCCTTTGATTATAGACTGCAAAGTACAAAAGTGTAAACATTTTTCTTCTAATTCTTGCCAACCCATTGCAATTAGTGGGGGTGTGGCATGAATAAGAACCTAGAAACCTTTGATATTAGGAACTTCCTAGACAGACTCACTCCCAAAAAAGGCAAAAATAGATATATTTGCCCAGTCTGTGAAGGTTCATTAACCGTAGATATTAAAACTGGTAAGTACCAATGTTGGGGAGAACCTGACAACAAACAGCATTTAAAAGATATCCGAGAAGCTGTTAATCCCTTAGAAGATGCTTTAAAACAAGCGGGTATTGACAATGGCAGAATCAACTACCAACAGATTACCCCTGCCAAAAAACCAGATCCGTTACCAGCACCATTACCCCAAAACATTGAATTAGCCAAATTACCCGCCCCTGGTCTTGTTCCTCAAAAGAAACATAACAGTAGAGGATCACAAATCATCTATACATACTCAGATGCACAGTATGTAGTTAGATACGAATTTATAGAAGATGGTGAACAGAAAAAACTCACCATTCCTTACTATCTAGATATTCTTGGTAACAGTGTTAAAGGAATTGGTGACCAACCTTGGCCTGTTTACCATCAAGAGGAAATCATCAAACATGGTCAAGGCCAATTTGTCTTAGTAGTTGAAGGAGAAAAATGTACTGATGCTGCTAGACAACAAAATTTAGTTACCACTACCTTTCAGGGTTCACAGTGGACAGATGCCAAACTAGAACAATATTGCCAATGCTTAAAATCTCATAATATTGCTGGTATTGTATATTATCCTGACAATGACAAAGCAGGTTACAACAAAGCTAATAAATTAAGAATAGCAGCAAACAAAATACAATTACCATACATTGAATTAAATCCCCAGAGATTAAATCCAGATAGTACAGACGGCTATGATATCGCTGATTTAATAGCGGATGGATTATACAGTAGAGAATTACTAGAGAATGAAATTCAGACAGCTTATAAAGAACATCTAAATATATACATAGATGCCATATTAGCAGTAGCAAAACAACCTGTTAATCAGGAAATATCTAGGGAAGATTGGGAATGTAAACTATTTATCGAAACCCTGCTCAAGCAAGCATATATACCACAATCCATATCAGCATCTATCCCACTTAAACAATCATCTAGGAGTAATTTAGATGTTGATGTATGGTTTGATTCTGCTAATAGATTAGAAACCTACAATCAAACTATTCAAAGTGGCAAAAAATATATATTAGATATTTCCAGTACCGGGGCTGGTAAATCTGACTTTGTAGGAAAAACTATACCAGAATGGTTACAAGTCAATAAATTGTGGTACATATCCAGTGAACACCGCAATCCCACCACTAAATCAATAGAAGAAAACTATACAGATTTACCAGTTAGAAATAATGGACTGTATGCAGATGATAACAACTTAACCCCCTTGGGTAATCCCACCATTAACTGGCCTAAAAATCAAGCTGCCAATATTCCAGGGAATTGTCACAAAACACCTTTATTTCATAAATTAGCATCTAAAGGCTATCATCAAGAATCAAATAGTGAATCATCATTAAATCCCATTTGTCATACTTGTAAATTCAAAGCCAATTGTCAAGGTGTAGATATTGAAGGTAATCTATTGGATAAAATAAACGGTGCAACTTTCAGGAGAGATCGGCGTGAGGCACTGATGAAAGATAGAATCAGATGCCATATTAATTCATTACCATCAGAAATACCCAAAAAATCCATAGCTTTTGTAGATGAATCTAGTCGTCAAATTAATCTAGTAGAAACTACAGAATTATCATTAACAGACTACCAAAAGACTTTAGGAGAAATTGCTAGACATTTACCAGAGGTTTGGGAACAAATCAAAGATTTTATCTCACCATTGGAGCAATATTTATCTTCCCAGCATAAAGAAAATTACTATGGTTATAATCATAATCAAGTAAGGTCTATATTTGGAGACATTGACCATAAAATTATCCTCAATATTATTGAGGCTTTAAAAGTGCTATCACCTGACTTAGAAGGTATCTTTCAATCTCCTGATAGCGTATCCTTAGATGGAATTGACACAAGTGAAAGAGAGGGAATAAGCCGCAAAACCTTAAAATATATTCGTTATACATTCGGTAAAGAAGCGAGTCAAGAATCCCATGAATTATTAGATAACCTAATAGTGAATTGGTTAACACCATTATTAGAAATCATTGCTAATATTAGTCCTGGGGCATTGAGGATTAAACATCACAAGTTAATTATTACCACAAAAAACACCAGACAACTAGAGGTACTAAGTAAATTCCAAAATGTATTTTTACTGGATGCCACAGCTACCCGGAAAACAGTAGCCTTTGAATTAGGAATAGATGCCAGTGAAATCTTAGTCATCTGTGAAAAGTTACCTAACTACTCAAATTTAAAAGTGGTACAAATTACTGATTTAGGATTATGTGGTAAAGACAGAAGTGAATCAAAAGTTAAACAATTAGATGCCACAAAAACAGCATTAGCATCCAATCATCAAAATTTGGGAGTGATTGACCACCTCAAGCATAAACAAGATGGTGAAGGTTACTGGTTTAAGGATAATCGCGGTACTAATAAATACATGAATCACGATGCTTTATTTGCTATCGGTTCACCTTATCAGGATATAGGGGCTGTAGCGGCTAAATACGCAACTTTAACAGGGGATTACAACACCAGTAAAGATAATCCCCAATTTCAGGAGTATATAGAGCATTTAGTGAAAGCAGAGATTATTCAGATGGGAGGCAGACTCCGAGCAAACCGCCGCCCTGATGAAGCACTAACAATTTACCTCACCAGTAATGATGATCTAAGTTACCTACTGGATTATTACCCCGGTGCAACCTTAACCAAAACCACTGCTTTTGAGATTACACCAACAGCAGGTGATAGAGAACAGGTAAGCAGATATTATCTATTAGAAGCATTTAAACAATGTATAGACACAGGGATTAAGTGTACACAAAAAGCCGTTGCTAAAATAAGCAAATTATCACAGCCCTATATTTCTAAAATAGCTAGTAAATTTGGTGGGTTCAATGCCCTCAAAAAAATATTACTAGTCCTAATAGAAGCTCTATATAGGGATAGTAATAATTTTTCTGGACTCTCAGACGATGAAAAATTCTTAGTCAATGACTATTTACCCCTAATCAAAGACAACCCACCTCCAGAAGTTGTCCAGGAATTGCTAGAAGTAGCTAAAGCTATTGGTTATCAGGCATTTAGCAGGATTACCAGGGAATTAGCACCAGACATTCTAGGGGCATTTATTGGAGCAATAGTAGATATAGCTATCGTGAAAGATGGGAGGGATGCCTTCCATACTGAAATTTATCGCTATCCCTTCTCTTAAATTATATAACTGCATAATCCGTATATTGCCGCATTTCCGGAGCTTGAAACCCCAACACAATATCTTCCTTTGCTACCCCCAGATCCACAAGTTCTTGGGCTACTCTCATTTCCGTCATATTTTGCTCAATCCAAATCTTTCCTTGCTTAATATCCAAATGTAAAACACAACCATATACCCGCCGATGGCCATCCCATCCCACATTCATGACCTGGTAATGGTCTTGTTTCGGATCAAAAACAGTGTAGCAATCTATCGACCCATTAGCGATGGGGATAGCAGCGTAATCTGTCAACAACGACTGAATTATATGCCGATAAGACTTTATGGTATCCATTGTACAATTACCTCTTGAATCGGGTCATAAATAATTTGTTTAATTTGATATCTTTCTAATGAAATTTGTGCAAATTCCCGCTTAAAAAAAGTTTCATAAGCAACTACAGGCACAGCTAAATAGAGAATACGAGTTGGATCACTGATTTCTAAGGCCAGCCGATAATTCAAAAACTGTCCTAACGCAGCATGGTAATCGGTTAGTGGTGAATCACTCAAAAAAGTTTTAATCTCAACTGCAATTTTTTCTTGGTCTCGCTCTGCTGCTAATAGTTGCTGGGCACCTAAGTCAATTTCAAACTTTGTTCCGCCTACTTCGAGTCGCAGGGGATCATCGGTTATCTGCCACTGCTCCTTTTCCAAAGCAATTCTAACCACAGCATGAAATCTATCTTTAGCTGCCATCGTTATCTTTCTCTAATTTACTTGCAATTATAGAACAATTGAAATAAAGAGTGTGCTTCGCACCATCACACCGCGGGCGTAAAACCAACTATGCAATTAATTTGAGCCTATCTCGGATCTCCAAATAAAAGTAGCGGAATTACAACGAGCTAGAGCGCAACTTGCAGATATGACTAGAGAAAAAGTGGCAGTAGCTCTGGTGAAATTCGATGAAGGTAAAACTGATTTTCAAATAGCTCAAGTAGTAGGAGCAAGAGCTATTGATCAATTTAAAGTATTTGAATTACGCTATATTCGTGGCAACAACAATACTGAGGGATATTTATCTAAGCAATCTGAGTTAGATAAAGTCAAGGCTAATACTTATGGTTCGTGGGGGAAAATGCGGCGATCGCTCTTTGAAATCAAGTTACTGGTATTGGGTGTCAAAGATTCGGAACTATAAAATGTGGGGGGGCGATCGCTTCGGTCGCCGCAGACATCTCCAAAAGAGGCTAGACTGTGCCGAAACGGGAGTTTTGTACGCTAAGAAAACCTCAAAAACCTGAAAACCTTAACTACCAATAGTTTCAGGAAGTGTAATCCAAATGAAATTTTTTGTATTTAAGTCCGATGGTCGTTAAAAAATTTCAAGAGAGTTGAACGCTAACAATCTTTATTGACAAGGCTTTGGGCGATTTCTCTGATTCCTTAGCGTACAAAACTCCCAATTTGGCACAGTCTAGCCTAGTTAATTTAATAAAAACATAATCGAGAAAAAAAATGGATTTCCCTTTAACAATTAAGCAACAAAAATTAATTGAACTGGTGCGCGAGTTGGGACATGAAAAATTTGCGCCTCGTGCATCTTGGTACGATCAAACTGCTTCTTTTCCTTTTGAGAATTATCAAGATTTACGGGAACACGGATTATTAGCACTCACCATTCCTGAACAATACGGTGGATTAGGTGCAGATTTCCCGACTTATTGCTTAGTTTCATCTGAAATCGGGCGCTACTGTGGAGCAACTGCCCTCACCTATAATATGCACACTTGTTCCCTACTCTGGACGGGGATTTTAAGTAATGATTTGCCCATGAAAGAATATCAAAGGATACAGCATCATTGCTATCGTCAAGAGCATTTCCGACGGGTGGTGGAAGAAGGAGCCATTTATGCTCAACCTATTTCTGAAGAAGGTGCTGGTGTATCATTAGGAAAAACATATCAAACTAATGCTCGTAAGGTTGACGGGGGATGGATTATCAATGGCAAAAAAGTCTTTGCCTCCCTATCAGGAGCGGCAAATTATTATGGTGTAATTTGCACAAAAGCTAAGGAAAACGCATCTTTAAATGATTCACTTTATCTTGCTATTCCCGCAAATGCAGAAGGCGTAAAAGTTGTGGGAGATTGGAATCCAGTTGGCATGAGAGCAACAGTTTCCCGCACCCTAATTTTTGATAACGTATTTGTTCCAGATAATGCACAATTGTTGCCTGAAAATTTATATTTTCAGATGACCAAGATTTGGCCTCATATGTTTTTGACACTTACCCCAACATACGTAGGAATATCCCAAGCTGCCTATGATTTTACAGTTAAATACCTCCGAGGTGAAATTGAAGGAATAGCTCCTATTAAACGACGACAAGATACGACTAAACAATATGCTGTTGCCGAAATGTTTATTAAATTAGAGCAAATGAAATCTTTATTCTATCGAGCTATTCATGATGCAAAAGCTCATCCGAGCAAAGCTGAAATGCTGCGTGCTTATGCAACTAACTATACTGTGATGGAATATGCTAATGAACTGTGTAGTTTAGCCCTGCGGGTTTGTGGAGGACAAGCTCTATTAAAGTCTTTACCTTTAGAGCGACTTTATAGAGATAGTATTTGTGGTTCAGTGATGAGACCTTGGTCTATTGATCGCTGTCTTGAAAGATTAGGTAGAGAAACTTTATACGAAGTCGGTGAAACAGATGAAAATACTACTTTTATGCCATTAGAACATATACTTACCTAGCTTCTTTTGTGCAATATGTCTCTAAGTATACTTCTGGCTGCCTCTTTTTCTTAACTCCCACAAAAATGGGCGAACCGGGAGTAATAATGTAATAGAAACATTGAGAGTAAACCCTGTAGCGATCGCTCTCCTATCATCCCAACAAATAAGCGATCGCCCATCATCCCAACAAATGCGATCGCCTAACATCTCTAAAATAAGCGATCGCATTCCCCACATCACTAAAGGATAGTAAAAACTCTCATGTACATAAGCTTTTAGACACGTACAATACAGATTAAGAAATTTTAATAGTAAAAATAAATTTTTCTGAAATTGGTTTTCTTTGATATAGTATGATTGTAATCAGTAGTCAATTTTTCAATCATGCTTTATAGCTCTTTGAAGAATGATAACCCTTGATTACCAGTATAAATCAAAACTCCCAAACTGTCTTGACAACAATTTGAGAGCTTAGAAAATCTAAAAATTAGCAAACCCAGTTCTTTACTTAGTCTACGTCGTGGAAAACTAACCTAAGTAAATTCTGGATCAACAAACCAGAAACCATGAGAACCAATTCATGGCAGTCTTATCCTTTGATTATAGACTGCAAAGTACAAAAGTGTAAACATTTTTCTTCTAATTCTTGCCAACCCATTGCAATTAGTGGGGGTGTGGCATGAATAAGAACCTAGAAACCTTTGATATTAGGAACTTCCTAGACAGACTCACTCCCAAAAAAGGCAAAAATAGATATATTTGCCCAGTCTGTGAAGGTTCATTAACCGTAGATATTAAAACTGGTAAGTACCAATGTTGGGGAGAACCTGACAACAAACAGCATTTAAAAGATATCCGAGAAGCTGTTAATCCCTTAGAAGATGCTTTAAAACAAGCGGGTATTGACAATGGCAGAATCAACTACCAACAGATTACCCCTGCCAAAAAACCAGATCCGTTACCAGCACCATTACCCCAAAACATTGAATTAGCCAAATTACCCGCCCCTGGTCTTGTTCCTCAAAAGAAACATAACAGTAGAGGATCACAAATCATCTATACATACTCAGATGCACAGTATGTAGTTAGATACGAATTTATAGAAGATGGTGAACAGAAAAAACTCACCATTCCTTACTATCTAGATATTCTTGGTAACAGTGTTAAAGGAATTGGTGACCAACCTTGGCCTGTTTACCATCAAGAGGAAATCATCAAACATGGTCAAGGCCAATTTGTCTTAGTAGTTGAAGGAGAAAAATGTACTGATGCTGCTAGACAACAAAATTTAGTTACCACTACCTTTCAGGGTTCACAGTGGACAGATGCCAAACTAGAACAATATTGCCAATGCTTAAAATCTCATAATATTGCTGGTATTGTATATTATCCTGACAATGACAAAGCAGGTTACAACAAAGCTAATAAATTAAGAATAGCAGCAAACAAAATACAATTACCATACATTGAATTAAATCCCCAGAGATTAAATCCAGATAGCACAGATGGCTATGATATCGCTGATTTAATAGCGGATGGATTATACAGTAGAGAATTACTAGAGAATGAAATTCAGACAGCTTATAAAGAACATCTAAATATATACATAGATGCCATATTAGCAGTAGTAAAACAACCTGTTAATCAGGAAATATCTAGGGAAGATTGGGAATGTAAACTATTTATCGAAACCCTGCTCAAGCAAGCATATATCCCACAATCTATACCAGCATCTATCCCACTTAAACAATCATCTAGGAGTAATTTAGATGTTGATGTATGGTTTAATCCTACTAATAGATTAGAAACCTACAATCAAAGTATTCAAAGTGGCAAAAAATATATATTAGATATTTCCAGTACCGGGGCTGGTAAATCTGACTTTGTAGGAAAAACTATACCAGAATGGTTACAAGTCAATAAATTGTGGTACATATCCAGTGAACACCGCAATCCCACCACTAAATCAATAGAAGAAAACTATACAGATTTACCAGTTAGAAATAATGGACTGTATGCAGATGATAACAACTTAACCCCCTTGGGTAATCCCACTATTAACTGGCCTAAAAATCAAGCTGCCAATATTCCAGGGAATTGTCACAAAACACCTTTATTTCATAAATTAGCATCTAAAGGCTATCATCAAGAATCAAACAGTGAATCATCATTAAATCCCATTTGTCATACTTGTAAATTCAAAGCCAATTGTCAAGGTGTAGATATTGAAGGTAATCTATTGGATAAAATAAACGGTGCAACTTTCAGGAGAGATCGGCGTGAGGCACTGATGAAAGATAGAATCAGATGCCATATTAATTCATTACCATCAGAAATACCCAAAAAATCCATAGCTTTTGTAGATGAATCTAGTCGTCAAATTAATCTAGTAGAAACTACAGAATTATCATTAACAGACTACCAAAAGACTTTAGGAGAAATTGCTAGACATTTACCAGAGGTTTGGGAACAAATCAAAGATTTTATCTCACCATTGGAGCAATATTTATCTTCCCAGCATAAAGAAAATTACTATGGTTATAATCATAATCAAGTAAGGTCTATATTTGGAGACATTGACCATAAAATTATCCTCAATATTATTGAGGCTTTAAAAGTGCTATCACCTGACTTAGAAGGTATCTTTCAATCTCCTGATAGCGTATCCTTAGATGGAATTGACACAAGTGAAAGAGAGGGAATAAGCCGCAAAACCTTAAAATATATTCGTTATACATTCGGTAAAGAAGCGAGTCAAGAATCCCATGAATTATTAGATAACCTAATAGTGAATTGGTTAACACCATTATTAGAAATCATTGCTAATATTAGTCCTGGGGCATTGAGGATTAAACATCACAAGTTAATTATTACCACAAAAAACACCAGACAACTAGAGGTACTAAGTAAATTCCAAAATGTATTTTTACTGGATGCCACAGCTACCCGGAAAACAGTAGCCTTTGAATTAGGAATAGATGCCAGTGAAATCTTAGTCATCTGTGAAAAGTTACCTAACTACTCAAATTTAAAAGTGGTACAAATTACTGATTTAGGATTATGTGGTAAAGACAGAAGTGAATCAAAAGTTAAACAATTAGATGCCACAAAAACAGCATTAGCATCCAATCATCAAAATTTGGGAGTGATTGACCACCTCAAGCATAAACAAGATGGTGAAGGTTACTGGTTTAAGGATAATCGCGGTACTAATAAATACATGAATCACGATGCTTTATTTGCGATCGGTTCACCTTATCAGGATATAGGGGCTGTAGCTTCTAAATACGCAACTTTAACAGGGGATTACAACACCAGTAAAGATAATCCTCAATTTCAGGAGTATATAGAGCATTTAGTAAAAGCAGAGATTATTCAGATGGGAGGCAGACTCCGAGCAAACCGCCGCCCTGATGAAGCACTAACAATTTATCTCACCAGTGATGATGATCTGAGTTACCTACTGGATTATTACCCCGGTGCAACCTTAACCAAAACCACTGCTTTTGAGATTACACCAACAGCAGGTGATAGAGAACAGGTAAGCAGATATTATCTATTAGAAGCATTTAAGCAATGTATAGATACAGGAATTAAGTGTACACAAAAAGCCGTTGCTAAAATAAGCAAATTATCACAGCCCTATATTTCTAAAATTGCTAGTAAATTTGGTGGGTTCAATGCCCTCAAAAAAATATTACTAGTCCTAATAGAAGCTCTATATAGGGGTAGTAATAATTTTTCTGACCTCTCAGACGATGAAAAATTCTTAGTCAATGACTATTTACCCCTAATCAAAGATAACCCGCCTCCAGAAGTTGTCCAGGGATTGCTAGAAGTGGCTAAAGCTATTGGTTATCAGGCATTTAGCAGGATTACCAGGGAATTAGCACCAGACATTCTAGGGGCATTCATTGGAGCAATAGTAGAGATAGCTATCGTAAAAGATGGGAGGGATGGGGTTATTGAAGTGGGAAACACAGGCTAGACAAGATTTTAAATGTTCTCGATTACAGTATAATCAAGATCTATGATTAGCAACAAAGTAAAGTAACTGATGTTAAAATCAGTTTATTCTGTAAAGAATTGGGAATTGAGCTATCATTTTAGGAGAATAAAACTTATGCAAGTTGTGATAGAGTTACCTGATGAGTTAGGAAAACAACTTTTAGAGTTGCCTAATATGGAAATGGTTGTCCAAGAAGTTATCAAAAAAATGTTGTTAGTAGAACGACAAAAACAATCATCTCAATTATTGGTAAATATAGTTAATGATTTACCTGATTTTCCTGTATTTAAAAATCAAGACCCCTTAGAATTACAAAAAGTATTACGTGATGAATGGACTTAAGTATCTGTTAGATACAAATATTTTAATTGGGTTGTTTCAACGTGATTTAATAATCTTAAATCTGCTAAAAGACAAGCTGATTAAAGTTAATGAATGTGCTTATAGTGCTATAACTCGGATGGAGTTACTGAGCTTTCCTTCTATAAGTTCTACGGAAAAAGAAGCGATTAAATCTTTATTAAATCAGATGACCTATTTAGCAATTACATCAGAAATTGAGGACGAAACTATTAATTTTAGATATACCCATAAAACAAAATTACCAGATTCTATTATTGCGGCTACAGCTAAGTATCATCAAATTGAGTTAGTAACATTAGATAAAAAATTAGCGAATAAGTTGAAATCAAATGATTGAGATAATTCCATCACAGTTTTTTATCTGTTCCCTATTCCCTTTTTTTGTAAAAAGTGTGGATTAATGAATTCAGCTAATTTATAAGGATGTATTTATGATTGAAGGAAAATTAGAACTAACTATCAAAATCAACGAACTGCCAGAAGTTAAGACTGTAGAAAATGGTTGGCAACAATTTGAGATTGACTGCGATGGAAGGATAATTAGCGTCACTGTTAAACCTAAAGTTTGGAAGAAATTGACCGACGCACAGGCCAATTATCCCCAGTGGGTAGGTGCTATTGCTGGGAAAATGGGAGAGGCAACTGATAACGGTTTTGTGCTGTTAGAACCTAATATCCAGACTTTTGAGAAAAAGCCAAAGCCATCCTCTGAAGTTACAACTTAGATAATAATAGATAAGCAATCCATAGCGATCGCTTGTGGTAGTGCTTTGCGATTCCTGCGAAGCGCCTTGCGATCGCTCTTTGAGATCAAGCTATTGGTATTGGGTCATTGGTGACAAGTTAAGGCTGTAAGTCTTTTGTCAAGAGACTTTTGGATAATTATTGAAAAAAAACTCGTCAGACCCCCGCTGGAGATCAGGAAAAGGCGCGACAATTAACTTAACATTTGGTTTTCGTTTCTGTTTGATAATACCTAAATCTCGATTTTGAGGGTCAGCAAAATACTTAACAGGATCTGTTGCCTTACCTTTTTGATGAGCCATAGTAAAATGATAAAGACCACGATAAATCATTTCTAATGAAATATCATCAAAGGGGAGAGAAAGTTCGTCAGCTACAGCATCACCTAAATCGACTAAAACCGCATAAAATATCCAAGTTGCCCAAATCTGTAATTTAATTCCATTAATTGAACCTGTCCATAAATAACTTAACCCCAAGAGTCTTTTTACTATATTAAAAGCATCTTCAATCCGCCAACGTCGCCGATATAAATCCGCTACCACATAAGGAGGTAAAACATTAGGATCTAACACGCTGGTTAAATAAGAATGCCATGTTTTTCCTGACCGCACTTCAATCAAACGTAAAGTGATAAATGGAGTCTTTTTAGTGCCAGAACCCAGACTTATCTTTCGGTCTCGCAATCCATAACTATCTGTAAATATTTGTTCTACCTTGATTGCTGCTCCTTTTTTTATTCTCGTAATAAAGTCCACTTTTTTATCAATTAATTGTAACCAAAAATTAAAGTGATAAAACCCTCTATCTAACAACAATAGGGTACTCTCTGTCACTAAATTCAAAATATTTTCTTCAAGTTTAGTATCAGAAGCTTTGGGATTCTCTGCAAACCAAATCTCTACAGGTAATCTGGTCATTAAATCAATGACTGTACTCATCTTGCCTGCTAATTGTCCATAATGAGCTTCTTCCAAACTTTGTAATTTCCTAAACAATGCCTCCAATGTTGATCCGTCTACTATCCAAATTTTCTCAAATCTTGATAAGGTAAATTGAATACTTTCTGGCAAGGGACGTTTATTTCTACTGTGCCAAGCTGTTCTCAAACTAGGCAATAAATCTTTAAATACTTTTTCAAATAATTCCGATGGAAATGTCAAAAATCTCTGTGATACGGCTTGTTGACTAACTTTTGTGGGATTACACCACAGAAAACCATCTCTGGCTAACATTCTTGTCACTTCTCTCACTCCTGCTACATCTCTCCACAGCAGGGTTAACACCGCCGCCATCATCAACGGCAAATTCAGTATCCTTTCTCTGAGTCCTAGTTTTCGGTAGTAATTTTCTTGATTTGTAATCGCTGGTGTCAGTAATCTTTCCAATTGCTTGGCTATTACTTCGTCTTCCACCATTGGTCGCTGTTTCTTTTTTGCGTGGTCTCTGTTGGTTTTTTTACTGGTTGTCATGGCTGGACTCAATCGCTCAATTACCTGTCTAGACTGAGTTTCCCATGTTTTGACCACTACAAATACCACCCTTGACAATTTCCCCTTTTCCTTAACTTGTCACCAATGTGTCCATGATTGAAAATCATATATCTACTTTTGATTTTCCCGAAACTCAAACTACTTTGTACCAACTGGCGCAAAAGCACAATTTTGTTCGTTTTGAATGCTTATACAAAGATACTCCTGAATCTGCACAATTTTTGTGCATATACAAATGATTTGACACTCTCAGGGCTAAAGCCACGGATAGCGAACGCGAGTGCGTCCCGGAGGGAACTAGCGCTGCTGCAAGCAGATCGAAACAACGGTACATCATTGGTTTTGAGCATTAAGTTGACAAAACTTTACAGCGTGTTCCATTGATAGGGTATCCCGGCTGCACCGCCTTTTAGTTTACAATATTCGATATCAACTACAGATATCATGACTGCCAACAAGACCCCACCCAGCGAGATGATTCGCGTACCAACTGTACTAATTCCTGTAGTACGACATTTAGCCAAAATCCACCGCGACGGTCACACAACAGCGTTATTGCAAGGATTACAGGAATTGATAGCGCAGTTCGATAGCAGTGTAAAACTAGAAGTAACTGACGAATTACAGCAGGTGGAGGAGAAGCTGGGGGAACTGGAAACACACCTTTGCCAACAAGATCAACAGGTGGACTCTAAAATAGAAGCGCTTAGTAAACAGTTGGAAAAGATTGAAAAGGCGCTGGCCTCTGGTAGATATAGCGGTGGTAACTCCAGACAAAGGTATTCCGGGTATCAATATCAACAGCAACCAGTAGAGATAAAATTTTTTGCTCCTGAGAACTTAGCGCAACGATTGGGGGTAACACAGCAAAGTTTAACTACAGAACGGGAAACCAAGAGTGAGAAAGAATTTATCAGTTGGTCCAGGAATCGAGATCCCATGAGCTTGGGGTGGAAATTTCAGGTTAGTGATGGGCTGTATTATCCGGTTAAGCAGTAGTAAATAATTTTAAAGGTAATTATTTATTCATTTTCTAAAGAATCCTCAAAAAAGCTGGGGATATCTCTTGCTCCATGCAAAACACGGATAACTTCAATTCCTTGGTTGAGGGGGTAGTAAAAAATCAGATAACTTCCTACTAGAAAACTCCGTAAACCTGGCACTAATTCATCCCGTTTTCTGCCCATACCAGGATTTTCTGCGAGGATTTTGAGTTTATTTTCTATCTTTTGTAGGAAACCATCTGCTTTTTCAAGGCTTTCATTAGCAATGAAATCCCAAGTAGCTAATAAATCAATTTCAGCAAGGGGTTTTTTCAGAATAATTGCCATTATTTAGACTGTTTCTCCTGCCGCTGTTGTTTGGCTTTGGCAATGATTTCACTCATGTTTAAGGGTGTAGATTCTCCGCTATCAATACCTTGTTGAATTTCTTGTCGTAACTCAGCAAGACGTATTCCTTTCAGGGCATCATGTTCTTTGAGTAGCCGCAGTCCTTCCCGAATTACTTCACTGGCGGAAGTATACATACCGCTTTCTACTTTAGAATGTACCCACTTTTCTAGTTCGGTGGTGAGAGAAACGTTCATTTAAGATTGCTAAAAAGGCTTCTACAGATCATTATATTGGAAATAACAGAAAATAACAAACTTTGTTATTGTGTAGAGATTAAGCTGTTAACGACGTTTGGGAACATTAATCGCCTGTACAGCCCGTTGTTTAACTTCCTCACCCCGGCGGTCATATCTTGATGTTAACTCCGGTGAGGCATGACCGGCTAATTTCTGGACGGTAACAATATCAGTAGAATCCAACAACTCAGAGATAAAAGTCCTGCGAAAATCATGGGCAGAAAAGTTAGTAACACCAGCTTCTGTACCCCGTTTTTCTAAAATAAATAATACCGCTTGGGGTGTCAGTTGTCGTAAAGTCACCGCCCCGGATTTATTAATGTGGCAGATTAAAGCCCCAGCAACACGCCCTCTAATTTCTAACCAGTCTTCGATAGTTGGTAAAACTGCATCTGGTAAATAAACAGTTCTATCTTTACCACCCTTACCACTGCGAACTTTAACACTGCCAGAATGGAAGTCACTCAACATTAAATTTACCGATTCCCCCCGGCGTAAACCTGCACCCCGCAAAATTGCTATCAACGCCGCATCCCTATAACCAATGGGAGTAGGGTCATCAAAACATACTTGCATCAGGGCATTAATTTCAGCTTCAGATAAAAAGCGCCCTTTCAATTCCTTAGACAGCTTAATATTCGGGATGTCTACAGCCCTAGCAAAATCTCTAGCGTCCATTAATTCAAGTCGTAATGATTCTTTCAAGACTCTCCTTAACGCACTCAGCATTTTATTAGCTGTGGCTGGTGCATATCTTTCCATTATTATACACCGTAATAAAGCTGTGTGTTTATAACGCAGTTCAGCCCAATTTAAAGTTAGTGCATCACATTCATTGCTGGTGAGGATACGAGCGATCGCATTTAAAGATTGCCTCATCGCGGAACGAGAACCGGGGGATAGAGAAGAAAGATAGACAGCAGCGGGGTGTTCAGTTAGGGGGGTGGGTGCAGTCAAAGCTAGGGAATTGACAACAGTTATTTCACCAATTTGCGGGGATTCATTCATTTACTTATCCGAAGATTCCTTCTAGCTAGTTATATTCTCATAAGTAATATTGTACTTTTACCTTTTCCCTGGGGAAAATTTATTTGGTGTTGATGGGGCGATTTCTGTGGGGCGATCGGTTGTGGTTTGCGATCGCTCGGTTGTGGTTTGCGATTCCTGCGGAGCGCTTCGCTATCGCTTATTTGAGATTTCCCCCAAGAAAATTCTGCACGGTGTTCTCAATTCCGGTTTTCCACAGCCTGATTTTTTCCCCCAAGAAAATTTAGCAGTGGTTTTCCCCTAATTAAAGTAATTTCTCTCCAAGTCGGTAAATTTCTTGGGCATAGTCTGTCCAAGTACCTTGCCCCCAATAACGAAAACAGCTAGTTTGTAATAAGAGATTATGTAATAGCAGTTGGCGATATTGACTGTCTTGAGTCAGATTTACACTGGATTGATCTGATAATAAATCGTCAAATTTCTGATGAAATAAATTGCTAAATTTGTACATGGGAGATAAAACATTTTCGTATCCTTGCACCCAACTAATATGATTAGTCCATGATGTGCCATCAATATGAAAATTGGGGTGATTTTTTTTCAGTTGTTGAATCGCATTTTCTACAGCATCTGGTTGATAATTATCTTCGGCAATTTGCGCCCAAATTTGATGTTGTCCACTTGCTTGACAAGTAGGAAAGTCTTCGGGTTGACAACCTGCTGCTGCTAATAATTCTAAATATTCTGTACCGCAAACACCAACAACACCAGTTTTACCTCCTCCATTTTGCACCATATCCCCCCAAGCTTGTTTAAAACCGCCGGGAAATTCATTCATCATCACACCACCATTTTCACCATCACCTATTTGACTAACTATGGGAGGGACGACAACATCACCTAATTTTTGTTTAGATAAAGTTTTGGCTTCATAGTATGGCTGCATTTGGGCGACTAATTTAGTGTCTGAACCTTGGGTTTTTATCAATGCAGTAATACTAATTTCTTCCCCTTGGGAATTGCGAGCTATTAACCGATGTGGTAAATGTTTATAATTTAAAGACTGACCATTAATTGTTTCTACAGTATGTTCTTGCACCAATAACCAACGATAACCACATTCTTTCAAGGCTTTGATAAATGCAAACAAGGTATCTGGATGGTTTGGTAAGTGCATTTCTGGAGGGGAAAATCCTTTGACTCTTGCTAATGCTTCCCAGCCAAAAATTGCGGCAAAATAATGTTGCCAAGCGATAATATGGAGTTTAATATCTGCTATGGGTGTGGAAGGGATGACAGCATGACTCCACATAGTCCCTAACCATTCTACATAGGGCTGGTAGGTAGGATTGCAAGTGATGCGTTTAAGATTATCTAGAATATCACTTCTGTCCATTTGTTGCAGTCCCCATAAAAGATTACCAGAATAATCCAACATCACACGGGGATTACAACCTTGTGCAACTAATTCAGGAATAAAATCTCCCATGCGACTATAACAATTAGCAAAAGGGGCAGCATTGTGGTTATCTCCTTCTTGCTGATGTGTAAACATATATTGCAAATTGCTGATTAATGAACCATTATTTCCGGCTGGGATAGTGGGTTGGTGCATATGCAGAGCGATAGCAAATACTGCATTAATATCTGCTAATTTCAGATTAGTAATCGGTAAAAAAATAGGCTCATTGTGGTTAACTACAGTCAACACTTCCTGTTCCCAACCGCAGATATTTGGCAAATCATCAATAATTTCGGGTAATGTAGGTATATCTGATAATTTAAACATTCATAGTACCTCAAATGTACAACTAACAATCTTGCACCGAAATTGGTAATTTATTGTCAGTACCTTTCATGGCTAAAATTGGGAAATATCAAACAACGACAACTGCCCCACAGAAATATTACCCTTACCACCACGATGATAACTAAGATGACATTTTGGACATAAAGCTACTAAATTTTCGAGTCTATTGTCAGATGGATCACGATTCCAGTGGTGAACTTGTAGATATGTACGGGATTCCTTTGGTTGATCTGGAGGTAAAAGGCGATTACACTTCTGACAACACCAATTAGCTTTTTCCTTGATGGCTTTGGCTAGTTTTTTCCAGTGTTTGGGGTATCCCATAATAAATGAAATGCACACGCTACATATTAATATTTTACTTTCCTCTAGTGAAAATCGTGTGACGTGAGTGCTACAGTCATAATTCATTGAGGATTTGCCAACAAAGTCAGAACCAGATACTTCCTTACTGCATTACTTACTGCATTACTTACTGTATTACTCATTAACTTCTTGAAGTGCTTGATCAAGTAAGAAACGGACAAGTTCAGACTTTTTGCGACCTGTTTTCGCAGCCCACATAGATAATTTGCGGTGCATTGATTCAGTTAAATCAACGGTTAAACGCACTGTTGCTTCTTTGGGGGGAACTTGTTGAAGTTGAGACATAATTGATGATTTAGATTCTGGGGATGGGGTGATAGTTTTGATAGTTTGTGTGACGACTGAGGAATCATTTTCGATTGTCGGCGCTGATATGGTTTCTGCCACGGTATCAACCTGGGGCTGTTCTATTTCCGGTGGTGTACTGCCAAAGACAAACTCATTTGCCAGGGCATCATCTAGGGACTTTCGAGGTTTCTTGGTACTCACTTCAGCATCCCTACAATTTCTTTAAACAATTTTTCATACTCCCGTTGTGATTCCGCCGCTGGACGACCGGACAATCCCCAAATAGTTGTACCTTGTCCAAAGGTATCTGCTATTGCTTGTTTTTGGTGAATCACCGTTTTTAACACCGATACTTCCTGGATTTTTGATAGCAGGGCGATCGCCTCATCTTTTAACTTAGTACCCTTAACAGCACGACTAATAAATACTGCCGCTGATGGTGAACCCCCGCGTACAGATTGAGCTTGTTTGATTAAGCGCACTGCATCACTGGCAGATTGTAAATCTAAACCAGTGGGTTGACAAGGAATAACAGCTAAATCAGTCCTAAATAATATTGCCCGACTTGCTTCTGATAATCCTGCTGGTCCATCCACAATTAAATAGTCACATTCGGCTGCTAATTCTGGGATTTGTTCCAAAAGTTCATCAGGTACATTTAATACCGTTGTGGCAATTTCCGATTCCATAGACTTCAACCACACTGAACTACTGCGCTGTGCGTCGGCATCTAACAATCTGACTTTATGACCCTTGCGCGATAACCAATAGGCTAAATGCACGGCTGAGGTGGACTTTGAGCAGCCCCCTTTCTGATTGATAAATGCAATTACTGATTTGCTTACTGCCATACTGCATTACTGCATTACTGAATTAATTACTGCATCAAGTATATACTATATAGCGATATTAGTAAATTGTCGGCAATGGTAAAACTGTTGCTGATGGGTCAACAATTAAAGGCCAGTGATCAGCTAGTTCTAACTATTGATGAATGTTACCAGTTGACGGGATTCCCAAGGGAAATGCTTAAATAGGCGCAAGCGTTGCGCGACCTAGGAATCGCCCTGGAATTGCATCCCAAGAATTAGCAGGAAAGAAAATTGGTAAATCGTGGCGAGTTAGACGTGGAGATTTAGAAGCGTATATTAATCAAGTGATTTGCTAACTAAACTGCTTGTAGCTTATAAAGAATGTGGATATGTTCTTAAACAATAATTCTCAAAAATCCGGCTATTTAGATAAAATTACAGCCGCCTAACCCTTAGTATAAAATCTTCATACTCTTATTTTTAACTGGACTGTACAACTTGTAGCAAGTCATTTTTTTGCTAAATTCTCGATACAATTGCCAATATATAAATTAATGTTTTAAAATGTAAGAGTACATACTTTTTAATACCTTCATTAATTAAAATCTATGACTACCATAAATCAGGGTGAAGAATTAAGAGCAAAGGTTTTTGAAATTTGTGAAAATCTATATAAAAATAATGAAAAAATAAACAGGGATGTTGTACGAGAAAAGTTAGGTGGTGGCAGTTTCAGTACAATTTGTCCCATCATTAAAGAATGGAGAGAATCAAGATTTGTACAATCAGAAGAAGAAGAAAGTACAACTTCTAATATTATCAAAGCCGAAACATCTGAGATTACGGAAAGCCCAGAAGAATTAAAAGTAACATCAATAAATAGTGAATTTATTCCTGATATTGAAACGGAAGGCATGATGCAATCAAGCGCAAAAGCCGCGTTTAATATGCACGTTGCTAAAAAAGCAATGACAACCCATTTTTATGAAAATCCTGATCTGTTACCACCCGAACTCAAAGCTAGACTGGAGGTAATCAACCAAAATTTTACGCAGCAACGCAGCAACACGGACGATGCTGCATACGATTCCCAGAATCTGATCAATATAATGATGAACAAACTCAAGAAAAAACAGGACGACCTCAAACTAATTGGTTAAAATTGTTTTTAAGCGGTTTGTTATTAGCAATAACTTCGTTTAATCCCATTAGTTTAGCTATTACACTATTCTCACTTTTTCCACAGCTACCTAAGTCATCCCCTAAAAATAAAGATTATGAAGATGAACCGGAAGCAGTGGAAGAATTTACCATTTATAGACAAGCCGAACTAAACCGCACCACCGCATCATTACTCGCCAATGGGGCAATTTTAATTGTCGGTGAAGAAGGTAGCGGTAAATCTGTATTAGGAAACGCAGTAGTTGAGAGATTAAGTGATGACGGATTTTTAGTGGCCTTTGTTGAACCGACAACGACCAAACAAATGCTGTTGCAAATTGCTCAACAGTTTGATCTGGCAACTGAGGATTTAGATGGGAAAAATCTAACTGTGGATAAACTCAAAAGAGCGATCGCTGATTTCTTGAAAAAAAATACAGCGTTTGTGATTCTCGATGATGCTCAAAACTGTGATATGAAATTTAGAATTTGGCTCAAACAGTTACGCCGTCAGGGTGTGCCGATGTTGGTTTTAGCCACAGATCCACCGCGTTCCGATATCTTTATTAACATTCCCAGAATTGAATTAAAACCATTACCAGAGAAGGCTGTTAGGCAAATTATGAAACGTGCAGCAATTGAAAGAGCGATCGCCTTAACAGCAGCAGATTTATCCAAATTACAGGAACGAGCAGGGGGAAATCCAATGTTAGCTATCCGTGCCATTGAAGAGGAATATTTAGGGATAGAAATGGAGGGAGCGGATCACCGCCGTTACTTCGATATCATACCACTAATGTTAATCGTGGGGGTATTTTTCGTGATTATGCGGTTTATCGGATTAGGGACTAATAACCAAGCTCTCTATATATTTAGTGGAATTAGTGCAGCGATATTTCTGGGAGTATCCAGATTACTTTATAGCTTGCCACGGGAGGACAGAAGAATCAGATGATTAGGAACAAACCTAAATATTGTATATACTCAAAACGGTTGGGACATGGGATGAAAGTAAAATAACAAAAAACCTAGATTTGTACGGGATTAGCAATCCTAAACCCGTACACAATTAATACACTGAATAGTCACAAAAATTTACACAAAAGTGAAAGATAAATCATTGATTTGTTGTTCATAAAACTATATAATCTGATTTATTATACATCCAACAACTTAATATATTTTCGGGAATGGTCGCTAAGACAATTTATAAATATTTTTTGTTTTATCTTAAATCACAGGAAATGTTTAAATGCTAATACTAGAACAAAATTCACAACAATTAAAACTAAAACTAGGAACAAATTCTGAATTGGTAACGGGAAGTTTTTTTCTAATAATCGGAGTTTTTTCTGTATTTTTCTATGCGTTGATATTTACTAATTTGTTATCAATAGATAGTTTCAAATATTCTAGTAAAGGAGCAACTATTTTTCTAATAGGAAGTATTTTTATTATTCTTGGCTTGTCTTACTTAATTCGTGATTATCCAGAAAGCTGCGATTTTGATAAATCTACAGGTAAGTTTACTCTCAATGAAAAAAGTTTTTTGTCAGGAATTAAAACTACTGAATATTTACTTGCAGACATTGCAACTATAAAAATGGTACTAGCACAAATAGAAGATCCTCATTACTATATCAGCTTAATAACAGAATCCAAAAAAGAAATAAACTTAACTACTAGATACAACAGCGCACCCCAGGGAAATCCTGAAATAGCTCAACAAATCTCTGACTTTCTCAGTATTTCACTAACCCGTTAAAAGAATAAGTATACTTGTTTAGCAAAATTATTTATGTTGGCTTGGCATATCCTTAGTTGATCAAAAAGTATCAAATTGAAAAAAAGGAGAAATTAAATAATGTTAGGGCTATCACACTTATTAATTAGTGGTACTGCGGCCAGTTTATTACTCGAAACTGCTGATCCTGTAGTAATTATTGTTGCGGCAATGGGTGGTTTACTTCCAGATGTTGATATTTCCACCTCACCAGCCGGTCGGTTATTTCCTTGGATATCTGGATATTTTGAAAGTACCATGCCTCACAGAAGCTGCACCCATTCATTGGTTGCTAGTGGTGTTGTAGCGATCGCCTTTTATGGAATAGCACTATTTTTCCCACAATTCATACCGATAGCGAGCGCCCTAACAATTGGTTATACATTTGGCTGGTTTGCGGATTGTTTTACTAAAGGCGGTGCAGAAATGTTCTGGCCAAATCCTGTTCGATGTGTTTGTCCTGGCAATCGTAATTTTCGGTTAACAACAGGCAGTAATGCCGAATATATTGTACTTGTTGCTCTAATAGCGATCGCATTATCAGTATTTAGTATCAATAATGAAGGTGGAGTTTTAACCCAATTTAACAGGCTAATTGGCTCAACATCAGGAGTAGAGGGAATTTATAATAAGTCAGGGGCAACTCATAGAATTATTGCCAATATCAAAGGTATCAGTGCTGTTAATAGATCAAGAATGGATGGACAATTCACTATTATTCAAGACAATGGTACAGGATTTATAGTCTTAGATCCTAATACCAATAAAATTTACAAGGCCGCAACAGACCCGGATAGTCAAATTATTATTGAACAAATTACTGCTGATGTGGGCAAACCTGCTGTTACCAACGTTGAAACTATCGTTTTAGAAGATGACGTAATTGGAGAAGTGATTTCCAAATTTAACAGGTCAGGAGCAATGGTATTTGTGAGTGGTGGATTGTCGGTAGATGATTTTGATACTACTGTATTAACACCAGATCCTTTTCAATTCAAATTTATTACTGCTTCACCAAGTACAATTAAATTAGATGCTGCACCTCTGAATACCGTGATTAAATTTTTAGGAGATGAATTTGCATCAGGTAGCTTAGAAGTCAGATCAATTATTTCCAGTAACTAATGATGTCATTCTAAAGACTTATTTCTTAAACTAAGCTAAAACAAATATAACATTCAATAATGAAACCATTACCACAAGCTACATTGAAGCCACAGGGTAAAGTAATTGAGAAAGAGCGATCGCACTCTGGCATATTCTTAGGTGATAAATGCTATTGGAATCCGGCTACTTTAAGAAATGGTCATGCAGTGGTTTTAGGGACTTCTGGAAGTGGTAAGACTCAAACCTTAAAATCAATGGCTTATGAATTACCGTCACTGTTCCCAGAAATTAAAGTTATTTTAATAGACTTGCATGGGGATTTAGGACTACCTAATGAAGTTTGCTATAGGTTAGATGCAGAATCACCACACGGGCTTAATCCACTGGTTTTAGACTTAGATCCTAGAGGTGGTGGTCCCGATTTGCAAGCGATCGGCATTTCATCAATTCTTAGAAAATCCTTAAAAATGGGAGATAATCAACAAGGATTACTACTTAACTGTTTTATAAGCTGCTACGAAAACAGGGGAATATTTCAGAAGCAACAATCAACATGGACTAATCAACCTCCTACCTTTGCTGATTTAGAAGCTGAATTAGAAAGCCGTGTAGAGGATGGTTGTAAAGATTCAGAGAAACTATTGTTAAAAATGGCTGCTACATTTAAGTACGGCATATTTAGCAAACCACAGCCGTCCTTAGATTTCCCACTCGTTAGATTTGACTTATCAGCATTAGCTAAAGTACCTGGATTATCAGCTATAGCCGCAGAAACTCTTTTAAAACAATTGCTTGATTCTCATAAATTGAAGGGTGAAATTGCAGATAAAACACCTCGCAGCTATGTGATATTGGATGAATGTAAAGAAGTTAAATCATCGGAAACCCTTGCCAGAATATCAGCAGAAGCCCGTAAATTTGGATTATGTACAATTGTGGCTAGTCAACGAGATGCCCATATCTCAGGAGAAGTCCTAGCCAATTCGTCTCTCAAGCTGGTATTAGCTGTAGATGAAACTGAAATTAGTAGTGTTAAAAAGAGATTTAGATTTTCTGAAACTATGATTGCTTCTTTGCAACCCTTAGAGGCATTAGTCAGGATGGATGGAGATGGTATGAAAACTAAAATTTTACCTTACTACCTGCGTATAAAGAAATAACTATTCTTTGATAATTAAATCTTTGACTTCACAATTTAACACATCACAAAGTTTATTTAATACATCAAATTGAATTCCTTTTGCTCTTCCTTGTTCTAACTTTTGAATGTTTTGAGGCGACATTTCTGAAAGTTTGGCAAGCTCAAATTGCGATATGTTTTTAATCTCTCTAATTTCTTTGAGATTAATTTTTATACTCATTTTTACTACTTATAGCTACGAATAATACTAACTATAACACAAATAGTAGTACCACAAATAGTAATAAGAAAATTTAATCATAAATGACTTTAGTATCATAAATTGCTATTGAACAAAGCTTGTCTATTACAATTAATAATACTATGATTAGTAATATAGAGAGCGATCGCTAAGTTTGCGAGACAGAGGCAATCACTCTCTAATCCACTATTAATGGAATTCTCATCATGACATATTTAACCAACGAATTCAACTTAGCTCACGTTGAGTTATTTGAAAAACTGGAAAAACAAGCTGCTGCTGTTTCTTCAATCCTTCCTGAAATTGAAATTGATTCATTACATGATGAAGATTTTGGAAGTTTATATCGTGTTTGGCTTGGTATAAAGTTACTCGGTACTTTTTACAGAAGAGATGATGGTTTTTGGATTTCTCAACCTTTTTACACTTCAAACCGAGAAGTTTGGGTAACTGACAGTGAAGCTATCGCCGCAATAGCAATATAAGCCATCACTTTTAACCTCTCACTCAGTGGGGGGTTAATTAATCATGTATTTAAGGAAAGACAGATGCAAGAAATATTAGCAGCAATTAAAAGCTTAGAATCAACAGAATAATTAGCTTTAGTTAAGCAGGTTGTTCAAAACTTTAATTCTCAACAAATAGATGAGTTATCAGTTTTTTTAGAAAGTTTTAATCAGTCAAGCATCGTTGTTGATAGTTCTCAAACTAATAATAATTACTCTGCTCAAAATTCAACTACAACAGAACCTCAGTTTGTTAAAAATGAATATTTAGTTAGTGGTTCGTTTGTTTCTATTAACACTAGGTTTTCATTAAATATTTCCAATTCTTCATTTGTTCAAGTTCAACAGTCAACTGATAAAGATTACCGAGTTTTTATCATTTTAGTTGCAATTCTTCGGATAATTAAGTGAGGTAAAAATGGATTTTGATAAAGATAAGTTTTATTTAGGTAAACTTTGTCATCATAACCATAAATGGAATGAACTTGAACAAAGTTTACGCTATTGCTCAATTAATCGCTGCGTTCAGTGTATTAAAGAGAACAGACCAACACCAGAGCAGCAAAGAGCGCAATACCAAAAAAACAGAGAAAAGAGGCTACAGACTGCTAAAAAGTGCAGGGATATGAATCCACAGAGAGTAAAAGAAAGCCAGAAAAAATACAGAGAGAAAAATAAAGAAAAAATAAAAGCCTACATGAAAAAATGGGAAGAAACCAACAAAGAGAAGAGGAGTGACTATCATAGTAAATATTATTCTGAGAATTCCGAGTTAATATCTGAAAGGAGAAAAAGTTACTTTAAAACAGAAAAAGGTAAACTAACAGCAAGGCGAACCAGTAAAAGAAGAAAAGCTAGAAAGCGTGGAGTTCATTTAGTTAATTACACAGATAAGCAGATTAGAGAACGATATGAGCAATTTCAAAATTCTTGTGCTTACTGCTGTAAAAATGTTAAGCTTTTTCGTGATCATTTTATTCCAGTTAGTAAAGGTGGACCTGATTGTTTAGGTAATATAGTTCCTGCTTGCTTAATCTGCAATTCTAGTAAGCAAAATGCAGATCCAATGGAGTGGTATAAATCTCAAGAGTTTTATTCACTTACTCAATGGAAGAAGATACTTAAAATTCTTGGAAAAACCGAACTAAATTACACTCAAATTCCGTTGTTTTAATTAACTTTGTTGTAAACTAGAGTAGAGAACCTTTGAAAGTCTCTACTTTTTTACCATTTTATGAACGTTACCAAGGGTAAACAATTATTAATAAATATTGGATTATTGGGTGCGATCGCTTTTTATTCTAGTGGAAAATATAGCGATCGCTTTCTATTCTAGTGGGAAATATAGCGATCGCTCCATAGAAATCGCTACAATTAGTTTTTAGCCCTCTAAGTAATCCCTTAACAATTTTTTCTTGGTTTGAGCTAAATCTTCCTTCTCTGCTTCTGTCAATTCGAGTCTAAATTTTTCCACTTCCAATTGTTGTTTCAATTTTTGTTCTGCACTTAAATTGATTGGTAATTTTTTGATGTCATCATCACCGGGAATAAATCGTCGCTCAGTGTACATGAATCTAAAATGCCGTTTATCCTGTGGCGGTAATAAATCCCATACTTCAGACTCCCAACCAGGTGGCATAAAATCAAGTTGCAACTGCTGAGGATTTTGCATTTGAGCAAAATTTTGTTGAAGCTCTTGAATTTGCATTTCCATTTTAGGAATCTTTTTGCAAGCTTCTTTGGCGATCGCCTCACACTGAAGAAAATAGCTTCTAATTTTTTTTCCTTGCTCAGTCCCAGCCACTAATTATCAATTTTGATAATTTTCCAACCCTGAGAGGTCTTTCTAGTGCCTCTTACTACAGCAAATAAGTTTTGATAATTCAAGTTATTTTCTTTACAAAATTCTTTCAAGTTGTTAACTGTTATGGTCGCACCATTTGGAGATGTCAAAAAATAAGTATTGATCGCTCTAACAGATAACCCCTTCTTTGCATCAGACATTTTTCTTCTGGTTTCAATACTTGCACAATGTTTCCCTTTATTTGATTCAGATATTTTCTTTTTAGTTTCTTCGCTACAAGGTCTTTTGGCTTGCCTCTTTCTTGCTGAAGATATTTTAATACGTGTCTCTTTAGATGCTTTTACGCCTTTTCTGTTATGAGCGGAAGGTGATACATTAAACTCTGGTTTAAAAGTATTTAAATAATGTTGCTCTAAGTCCAACAACCCCTGATTGTTTTTATCCGTTAGTATTTCGTGGGTTTCAATGATTTCAAAAACAAAATCTTCAGAGCCGTATTTATCCCAGGCTCGTTGCAAGAATAAGCTATGATGTTTTAACCTTTTCAGTTCTTTCAAGTGTCGTTTCCATCTTTGATAGAACCCTACCGATGTGCTTCCTATATATCTTCTCCCTGTGCTTTTTTGTGTAATGCAATAAATCCCAGTTTTTGATAAATCTTCAACCAAGTTGGGGGTAATAAAAGGTATTTTATTATTCATTTTGCTGCAAAATATTGGGTTACTCTGCGATTACAACTATTGTAGCATTTTAAAATAGTCATGCCCATTGACTTAAAACAATCAACGGTTAAAATAATCTTCTCACATCGGCTAGAACCCTTGCCATCAGCGCACTTAACCACTTGGTTAAATGAAGTAAAATCTATTTCTACCTCAAAATTTCTTTGAAGTTTTAACTTAGCTTTTTGCTTGGTAGAATACCCCAACCACTGCCATGCGTCGTCAAAATCTATGGGAAATTGATCATCAGAAAAATAAAGAGACAATGCAAAATCTTGGTCAAATGTTATGCTAGTCATAGTTCATTGTGTATGAATGGACTACCAGTGAAACAGCCAATGGAGAATTTACGACGTTCTCCTTTGGTTCTGGTACTACAATTTTACAATATTTTAATATGAATAATAATATAAATACCTCTTTTTATATAGCAATAACAAAGCACTCTATAGCGTAAGAATCGCTCTTTAATTATAGTGGAAAATAAAATGTTATATTATTGATGGTTCACTGTGTTTTAGTTTTGGTGAATTTTATGAAAAATAATAATTTGGCAATAAATATCTTTTTTGCAATTGCGATACCTGCGGTGAGCTTCGCTATCGCACTATCAACAATTCTCGTAGGAAAATTAAAACCACAGGAAAGACAGGCAGTTGCTGAACCTGTTAGTCAATCTGAAGTGGTGAATAAAGAAGAATTACCAACTACCATAGTGCAAGAAAACCGCACTTCGACCCCACTCAGTGACCGTCTCCTGAAAATGAGTATATCTGTTGACAATCAATCATTTTTAAAGGTCAAGTTAAATGATAAAATTAAAATAGGTGATGTTATATCTGACAATTCTAACGAAAGGCAACGATTAGACCGTCAAAGACAAGCTATTAAATTACAAATTGATAATCTTAACTCTAAAACTCTCATAGCTCCAACACCACCGCAACCAATACCACTACTAAAAAATTTACCACCATCTGCTTTTGAAGAGGAAAAAGCTCACATATCTCAAGCTGAATTGAAGTTAAGACAAGCTAGATTAATTTTATCTAGTCGTTCCAAATTATTGAAAACTGACAATCCAGAACGCCGGGCTGAATTTGAAAAGGCTGGGGCTAGTTTAGCGATCGCACAACAGAAGGTACAAGAGCAAGAGCAAATGATTGTTGCTATGAATGATATGAAAATGCAGTCTGAGATTTTACAACATGAACAATCTAAATTGAAAAAACTGCAATCAGAATTAGATCAGGCACAATCGGAAGTTGAACAGGCACAAGCTAAATTATCGGCTGCTGCTATTATTCAAAATCAGGAATTAGAACAGTTACAAACTAATGTTAATTTGACCGATTCAGAACTACAGCTTGCTAAATCAAGGTTAGAATCCGCTAAAAATCGCCGCCAAATTCAAGAGTATCAAGCATCTGTGGAGGAGGGTAAGCGTAGTCAGACTGAAACACAAGCTAGACAGGATTTTGAACGTTCTAGGCTACAGTATGATGAAGCTGTCAGGAATAAGGATTATCAACTTGCACAATTAGGAATTTCTCTATCAGCTATTGAGGATAAATTAGCAGATATTCCTATTGTTAGAAGTCCTAAAGATGGTTATGTGAGAAAGATTAAACCTTGGGTAGGTAAGGATGGTAAATACACTACTACTATTACTATTGTTTCTATGAGTGCTTCTAAGAGTGAGAATAAGTAGGGGTGGATGCGATCGCAAAGCTGTCACCAGAGGCAAGATAGGCTGAAACTCTTGATATATATAGGTTTCAGCGATGCTTGAGTAAAATTAACACTTTTGCACAAATCTTGGGTATTTATTAACTTTATTTACAGGTTTTACAGTGATCGCTCTATCAGCTTTTAGCATCAATAGTAAGGGGGGAATTTTAACCCAGTTTAACCGCTTGATTGCTTCTACATCAGGGGTACAGGGTGTTTATAATAGTTCGGGTGCAACTCATAGAATCATTACTAATATTAAGGGAGTGAGAGCCAGCGATCGGTCAAAGGTTGATGGACAATTTCAGATTATTCAACCTAACGGAATTGAATTTATAGTCTTAGACCTCTGGTAAAATTGTAAAAAAAACCTATAGGACATTTTCTAGACCTATAGTTTTTGCCAAGTTATAGGGAGTTCATGGTTCGAGTATAATCACCTTGACCTTCCAGGTTGACGAAGGTGTAGTATAGACATGACAACTCAAATGCAGCTTGTAATACGAGGAAAGTGAAATGGCTCATACTATTCTGACAGTTACTACCACAGCCGATCAAAATGATGGTAATGATAAGGATCTTAATAATTTATCTCTGCGGGATGCGATTTTAATCGCCAATGCGAATCCGACTACTGATTATGAAATCCATTTAACTGGAGGAACAACTTACAACCTCACATCAAATGGGATTAATGAAGATGCAGCCTTGAAAGGAGATTTAGATATTAAAAGTCGCAGTAATGTGCTTTATATTGTGGCAGTTGGTGGACAAGCAACTATTAATGCGTCAGGTTTATTAAATAGCGATCGCGTTTTTCAGGTACTGGATGGAGGTCAACTAAGCTTACAGAATGTAATGGTTACGGGCGGCAATATATCTAGTGATGGTGGAGGTATTAGAGTTGATTCTAATGCCGCTCTCGATTTGTATAATTCGACAGTTACAGGCAACAAAGCGTCCGGTTTTTCTAATAGCGGAGGCGGCATCTACAACAGTGGTTTCGTCTACCTACGCAACGGCAGCATAGTTAGTAATAATATCGCTGCTGGTGACTCTTCTCAAGAAGGCGGCGGCATATACAATTCCGGCGGTACACTAATTGCAACTAACTCGACAATTAGTAACAACGAAGGGGGAGTTTACGGTGGCGGCATCTCTACTGTATCTGGATCGGTGACTCTGATCAATACTACCGTTAGTGGTAATAGTGCGGGAAATGGGGGCGGCATACGAAGTAATGGCACTTCAGTTACTTTACTCAATACTACAATCAGTGGTAATAGTGCGAGAAATGGGGGCGGTATATATGCTTCTACTAATGGAGTATTCAATTTGATCAACAGCACTGTTACCAAGAATACTGCTATCAGCACCGAATACGGCGATGGCGGTGGCGGTATTTATAGTCTTAGTGCCACGGTTAACCTCAAAAACACGATTGTGGCTGGGAATATAAATAGTAATGCTCCTGATCTTCTCTCTTCTTTTTTGAGTTCAGCGCTATTTAATGGTAACAATAACAACTTAATTGGCTCTCTGGCTGGCGCTAAAGGCACTGTAGGCACTGGTACAGATATTGTTAACCCCAACCCCGGACTCAGACCCTTACAAAATAACGGTGGACTCACCCTTACTCATGCTCTCCTTCCTGGTAGTCCGGCGATTAACGCTGGTAACAACAACTTAATCCCTGCTGATACAGAAGACCTTGATGGCGATGGAAATAGAACAGAACCCATTCCCTACGACCAACGAGGTTTAACGCGGCTTGTTGGAGGTGGAGTCGATATCGGCGCATTTGAGGTACAAGCAGCAGCCTTACCCAGCCTCAGCATCAAAGATATTACTGTTACCGAAGGTAATACAGGCACAAAGAACGCTACCTTTACTGTGACTCTTTCTGCCGCTAGTACCTCTGTTGTCACAGTTAACTATGCTACTGCTAACGGCACAGCCACAGCAGGTAGTGATTATACCGCCACCACAGGTGCATTAACTTTTAATCCCGGTGATACCAGTAAAATTCTCAATGTTGCTGTGACTGGCGATATGACAATTGAATCAAACGAAACTTTCTTGGTTAACCTTAGCAATGCCACTAATGCCACTATTGCAGATAACCAGGGAGTGGGAACCATAACCAATGATGACACTCTGCCCACTCTGTCCATCAATGACATCACTGTTGTCGAAGGGCAAACTCCGCAAGCTGTCTTAACTATCACTCTTAGCAGTGCCTCTAGTCAACCAGTTACAGTTCAATACGCTACAGCCCCTGTAACTGCTACTGCCAATGCAGACTATACCAGTAGTAGCGGTACTTTAACTTTTGCTGCCAATACTACCACTGGCACAATTACTATTCCTATTCTGAATGATAGTCTCAGCGAAGCCAACGAAACCTTTAAAGTTAACCTTTCCAGCCCTACCAATGCAACTTTGCAAAAATCCTCTGGGACTGTCACCATCACTGACACTTTGCAGGCTAGTACCACCACAACCTTAGCTGATGGGATCGAGAATTTAACTCTAACTGGAACGAGCAATATTAATGGCACTGGCAATAGTGGCAATAATATATTGACGGGCAATAGTGGTAATAATATTCTGGCTGGTGGTAGTGGAAATGATACCTACGCATTCAATGCTTCCACCCCATTAGGTAGCGATACCATACAAGAAATCAGCACAGGCGGCAACGATACTATCAGTTTTAGTGGTACTACTACTGATGTCCGCCTAAATTTGGGTGTGATTACTACGCAGACAGTCAACAGTAACTTGAAGTTGACTCTATCTGCTAATAATGTGATTGAAAATATAGTCACTGGTAGTGGAAACGATCGCCTGATTGGCAATAGCCTCAATAATAATCTCAATGGGGGCAGTGGCAATGATGTGTTAACAGGTAGAAGCGGTGCAGATATTTTAACTGGTGGGGCGGGAAATGATATTCTTTCTGGTGGGAGTGAGAGCGATCGCTTTTGGTATAGTAGTGGACGAGTTTTTACCAGTAGCGACTTTGGTGTTGATACCCTGACTGACTTTACATCTGCCAGTGACAAGTTGGTGTTGAGTAAACAGACTTTTACTGCTTTAAGTAGTGTTGTAGGTGATGGGTTGAGTCAAGTTTCTGATTTTACTACTGTAGAGGATGATGATTTAGCTGCAACTAGTACTGCATACTTGGTTTACAGTATCGGTAGTGGCAGTCTTTACTATAACCAAAATGGTAGTGCTGCTGGGTTTGGGACTGGTGCTGAGTTTGCTAATTTGATTAATTTACCTAGTGTGACTACTGCTGATTTTGCGATCGTTGCTTGATTAGCCGAAACCTGGGCTGACATTGGTTAAAGTCTCAGTATATTTAGCAAGATAAAACCTGATTTCTGTATCAACTTTGTATGCGGGCAAGCACGGCTTCAATTACTGTCTGGGGTGCTTCCCGTTGGATAAAATGTCCGATTCCTGCGATAGCGAAGCGCTCCGAAGGAATCGCAAAACCACAAAATAAAGTAATTGAGAAAGAGCGATCTGCTTGCAGCAGCGCTTCGCTATCGCACTCTGGAATATTCTTAATGCTATTGGAATCCGACTACTTTAAGAAACGGACACGCTGTAGTTTTAGGGACATCTGGCAGTGGTAAAATAAATGTCTAGATTGATTCAGCAATTCCCTAGTTTTGATAACTGGGGATTTTTTGTATAAAATATACGAATAGTTAATGGTTTTTATTTCCATGAAAATCAAATTATTCATAATTTTATCAATTGTAATTTTTCCCCTAAGAATAGAAACAGCGACAGCGATCGCGCAACCCTCCTTAGAAATCGCAATACCCACAATAGAAATCGCTCAACCCCGACAAACACCGACAGCGAACCACGTCAACCCCGTTAATAAAACCCCGACAAACACCGACAGCGAACCACGTCAACCCCGTTAATAAAACCCCGACAAACCCCGTCAGCAAACCTGTACAGCTTGCTAATAATGGGATAGAAACACCGACAGCGAAACCCGTCAATAAAACACCGACAAACCCCGCAACCAAACCTGTACCCCCTGCTAATAATGGGATAAAAACACCGACAATAAACCCCGCCAAAAAGCCTGTAACCCCTACTGGTAATGGAATAAAAACACCGACAGTAAACCCCGCAGCCGAGACTGAATCACAAATCCCGACAGAAACAGAACAAAATACAGACCCTGAAGAAGCGGAAGCCGAATCAGATCAGGTAGTGCCAAAAACTCAACAAAATCCATTTTCTAAACCTGATATTGATAAACTTTTAACCAATCAATTTAATGATGATATGTGGCGGATTATGCGCGGTGGTTTACCATGCCTAGAAACTACATCAAATTGTTTAGATCAATTGCAAACCAAAGCTGTTACAGGTTCACCACTTCTCAAGGAACTTGATACTAGGATTCAAGAAGCAACTAGCAAAATAGATGAAGCTAGAAGTAAAAATGCCAAAACTGTTAGATTATCAATTTTGACCCCTGCTTTACAATATTTACTTGGTCCAACTCCTACTGCCGGAAGTCCACAACAAGGAAATGGATTAATAGATAATATATTGGGAATATTTAATGGTAAAACTGGATTAATTAATGGATTGATAAATGTAGTTGGCCTACCATTATTTGTAGGCTCTCAAGGAGTAAATACGGAAGCTAACAGAAATGCGATCGCCATCTCCGACCTCCAAATAAAAGTAGCGGAATTACAACGAGCTAGAGCGCAACTTGCAGATATGACTAGAGAAAAAGTGGCAGTAGCTCTGGTGAAATTCGACGAAGGTAAAACTGATTTCCAAATAGCTCAAGTTGTCGGAGCAAGAGCTATTGATCAATTTAAGGTATTTGAACTGCGCTATATTCGTGGCAATAATGATACTGAGGGATATTTATCTAAACAATCTGAATTAGATAAAGTCAAGGCTAATACTTATGGTTCTTGGGGGAAAATGCGGCGATCACTCTTTGAAATAAAATTATTAGTGTTAGGTGTCAAAGACGCAGAAATATAAAATGTGGGGGGGCGATCGCTATTTTTCTCTCTAAGTGTTACGGCTTGCAATCATAAACCCTCCGGCTCGCAAACAAGAAATTTTCTGGCTCAGATTAATTGCAATTAAGATTGTGTTCCGGCTCATATTGGTATTGAGCCGAGATAGAAGTAAAAACCTGCAAGATGGTCTGAAAACCCTTACTATATCTACGTTATAGCCTTTTTGATATCGAACTAGAATTTCTGCATAAATGCAGTGCCATTTTCAGTCTCTAACCCAGTGTTCACAAAAGTTTTCGCTAATTAGTTTTCAATGTTGCTCATCATCTCATCTGTAAAAATTGTAAACAAAGTTAATAAATACTTCGGTTTCTGTAGCGATATATACTCAAGAAAAGCACTCTCCTGTCAATTTTACTTGAAAATTGCTGAAACCTATACAGCGCAAGAGTTTCCAGACCATCTTGCAGGTTTTTACTTCTATCTCGGCTCAATACCAAATGCTTATGCCAAAAGAGCTTCCGGTTTTTAGTGGATTTCTATCCGACATTTTTAGTCCAAGTTCGTTATCAACCATTTTATTGCCAAATGTATAGTCTGTAAGAATTAGAGACACTGGAAGGATAATATTGCCAATTTGAATTAGAAGCATAAGCACGTAAAAACGGCAATATTATGGTTCCACCGACAAATACACAACTTTCACGTAGCACGCCCCTGGTGACAGCTTCGCTATATCTACGCCTACTGACTCCTTCTTCAATTCTCGCACTGCATAGGTATCATTATCAAGTGCTAATTTTATTTTTAGCTTTTTTTCTACTTCCTGTTGATGATTTTTCAGATGAAAAAATAACTCATGATCAATCAAATATTGCTTAAAAGCCTTGCAATTGGCAATTAATCCGCTTCTTGCCACGCCTCAATAGCTGCTACAAAAATGTTAACTAGGGGATGGTCAATTAACTCTTTGAATGCTTCTTTTCCCCCTGCCTGTAAGGCACCTCTGAACCGAGATTTAGAAGGTTTTTTGAATATTACGTTTTTGTCAATATTTTCTAATTTACGCAGTGGGAACGGTGGAGGATTTACTTTCCTCATTTGTAATTCTTGACTGGCAGCATTAGAAATGAGTTCAAAATAGCGACTCTGAAACCTATCCCAAGTAATTTGCTCTCCTATCAAATTAATTGATAGGTTTTCCTCTTTCAGAAAGTCTACCACACGCTGTTTTCGTAGGATGCCGCTCTGCCGGCTTTCTAGCTTTAGAGGGTGTTTATAAAGCATTATAAGTTGCTGTTTAACTTTTCCCTCATCGACAGAAGTTTTTGAAATAAGCTCTAACATACCTTTTTCCACTATTAGATAAACTGTTTCCCTGATAAAATCGTCAAATAAACGACGCATACGAGATGTCTTAAAGTGTTCTCCAAGAGAAGAGGATGAGGAACTACCAGGAAAGCCAATAGTTAAGGGATTATTTGCGAAAAGAAGAAGTTGATCTGCCTTATCGAGCATTTTTCTATGTTCCTTGTACCACTCCCCAAAGACTTCACGAATGCGTCCATAAACAGGAGACAGCCCTTTATCATCAAGTTTTAAAGTCGCTACTTCTGAAAGATCCTGAGGATTAACAAATACAATACTAGGCAAGTCATTATAGGGGATGTAAAATAGGTCAGCAAGATCATAGGCATTTTGCGTCATCGCATTAGCAAAACTATCAAATTCTCCTGGGTTCCAATTCCTGCCAGCAGCTTCAAAACTGTCTGTATTTTTGTTGAAGTTGTTACCAATGCGTGGAAGCGAATCATTCAGTGAAGGTGGCATAAAGGCTATAGCGAGAGCGTGCGGCCCCGTTAATCTGTCAATATCTCTATCTAACCTCTTTATATCTTCTAGAAGCTGACTATCATAAACTGTTGCAAGAAAAAAGATCACCACTTTAAACTGTCCTCTTGCCAATTCCGCCTTGTAGCGATTTAAGATATCTATTCCGGTTATAAATGAATAAAGCATAACTGCGATGATCCCAAACTGCCTCTAGATAAGGTTTATAGCATAGTTCCAATTATTATGGTTTGACAACACTTGATTGCAGTTTTTTTGAGCTAAAACTGATGATTTCAATGAATTTCAAATTACTTGAATCAAAAAAACTACCAAAAAGCTACATTTATGCTACAAAAGCCAATGTACAGTTCACTGTCTTCGACGCTGACTTTTAAAGACTCAAATCCTCCGACTGCTGATTCTGGGGGTTTTTGTACAAACCCTCGAAAAGGAGGATTAGGATTTTTATGAGTGAGAAGTGGCAGATTTTCTAAGATAACGTCTCATTATTCTTTAGACTTTGAGAGAATTGCATATTGAGACATAAAAAGAGACATGATTTTGGTATGTCTCAAAAAGTATAATTTCTGAGACACGTTGGTGGAAAAAGCTTTACTGACAAAGATTTGAAGGTAATAATGCCAAGCCTCGTTTTTGCTATTCCATTTTCAACGCCAAAGCTATCGCTTGACAATCAAGACAGTCGCTACTTAATTACAGTATTCTGTATAGAGGTATTCGATCAATTCCTGTAGTTTTTAGAACCTTTCCGAGAGTCAAAATTTCTTGCACTTTATTATTGTCAATCCAGAGTTCTGTATCAGAAATTTCTAAAGCGTCAAACTCAGATTGATAAAAAATTATTACTTGTCCTCCATCTGAAGGTCTAACTACAATTTTAATTGGTATACCGTATTTTTTGATACCTGCAATAACAGTAAAAGTTTCTTCGTACCATTTTTCGCAATTGTATTCATCCTTGTTATTTAAATAAGTTTTTACATTCTTCTTGGCACGTTCAATGATAATACGTACATGGTTGAAAGCTTCTAATGAGTTACTTGGAATGTGACGTAATGCTTCAACAATTTTCGTCCCTACCAACATACGTTTAGCTCGCTCAAGTTCTTCAGGTGAATAAATACCCAAACCTGTTAACAAGTCTTGTGGATCATGATTAATTAAATTTTCAGCTTCCTCTTGAGTACCCGTATCCTCCCTTTCTTTCCATTGCTGAAATTTGAGTAACTCATCTTTGGGCGTATTTATTAACTGTAAAATTTCTTCTTCTGTATAGCCATTTGAGTTATTTATAATAGCTTGTCTAAATTTAATGTCTTCAATAATTTCTTCATCACTTCTCAGACGATAGCGTTTTTCATATAAATCACTAAAAATTTCCTTTGCCAAATTTTCATTTTCGTGAAACCATAACAAAATTTTAGCAAAAATTTGTCTTGTTTTTTCTGGTCTTTGCCCTATACCTTCATTCTTCAAGATTTCTTGTACTCTTTCAACGGTTTCATTAGCAACTTTTTTTGAAGTTAAAATTTTATCTTCAATATCAAGTTCTACTTCTATTGCTAGTAAATTACTTCGCCAATCGGAACCTAATTCTTCTAAAATATCTTTAAGCGTATCATCAACTTTATCATCTATGAATAATTCTTTTTTATGTTTAAAATCACCTCTTTGATTTGGTAAAACTGCATAATTGTTTAAACAATTTTCAAAATCATGCTCAATAATAAAATTAACAAAAATACGTAACCATTTCAAAGCATCTTGCTTTAAGTATGCTGTTAAGTTCGTAACTTTTTCATTGTCTTCAATATCTTGACAAATATTATTAATAAACCAATTGTGGCATTCTTCCCAAATTTTAGATTCCCAATTTATCAATATTTTTTGGCTGGGTGTTTCCTGATAAAATTCTTTTGAAAATTTCCAAAAATCATAACCTTCTTTATGATTGTAACTAGGAAAACAAGCGATTAGCTCGAATACAGCCAATTTTATATTTTTATTCTGCTGATCCTTGATTATTTGATTTATAGAATAAACAATATCTTTAATTCCTTTAGTAATAGTTAAATGAGAAGTTTTAATCTGATTATGCTTTAATTTAGCACGCCAATCTTCTTGCAATATTTTTAAAATATCTTTGAGTTCTTCTGGAATATTATTATCTGCCCATAGTTCTTCTTTCGTTATAAATTCACCATATTGGTTCGGAATAATTGCGTATTTATCTAATAATTCTTGCTTTTCAGAGAAAACAAATTCAATCACTTGGTTTAACCAATTCAGTGCATCATTTTCTGATTGACTAATACGAGTAGCCATCTGATTGACATTTTCAAATGATGCTATATCTTCAACAAGCTCTTTTAAATTGTAACGCAAATCTTTTTCCCAAGTATCGTCTATGATTTCATACCAAAATTCAATATGTTCTCTTTTGGGTAAACGATTACTCCAAAGTGCTTTAGCAAATTCCCAAATTATTGAAATTTTTGACTTTGAAGCATTATAAGGAAATAAGGCATCTTCAACTTTAATCTTTGGATATAGTGGATTGTCAGTATAGACAATCATAGAGCGCATTAACTCTTCTCTTAAGATTTTTTGAACTTCATTTTTATACCAATCTGTTGAAATCCAATCTTTATTTTTAGGTAAATCCGTACTGGCAAGTAGATATAAATTTTGCCAATTATTACTTTCAGCGTGTTGTAAAAGTATGAAATATAAATTAATAGAATCTTGTAATATTTTTTTGTTATTAATAATATTTTCTTCTCTTTTATCTGTAAGAAAAACGCCATCCCTTGGTTCCGTAGGTTCAAAAAATGGGTTATTGATAACAACTGGGAAATTAAAATCTTCTGTTCCAATTAACGGAAAGCCAAGGAATATTTTTGGTGTACTATGAGCAAAAGAATTAATAAATGTTTGATTATCTTTGATGGTAATTTGAATAGCTAGACTTGTTAAATCATTTGATAAAACAGCAAAATTTAATTTTTCAACTTGTCCATTTATAGATTTATCAAATTCAACAATTCTGATATCACTATTCAAATTGTAACCTTCTTGCTTTTTATAAAAAATTTCATTATTATTTCTTACTATTTTTACACTTTCAATCTTATCTACAAAAATTAATGTATAAGGCAGTGAATTTTCTAAATCATCCAGCCCAATTTCAGCAATGCTTTTACCTTCTTCATCAAGCTCGTATTGAAAACTGGTATTAAAAGCACTGAAATCTTGTTTTCGAGCCTTGGGTAAAAAAGACAATTTATCTTCTATATACTGGAATGAATCATTTATACTCTTAATTAGATTGGATAGTTCTCTTCCACTTCTATCGATAGGAAAAGTAATTTTTTGAAAATAACAATTTTTATTCCCTGTTTCATTATTTGCTTCGCTTCTTAAAACTCCACTTACATTGACTTGTTCAGAAAGTAAATGAGTTGTCAAAAATCCTGTTCCAAATCTGCCTATTGTTTTAGGAATTTGTGTTCTATCAACTTGTCCCCAATCTTTGTCCTCAGAACTGATTTGACGAATCAGCCCTTCTACGTTTGTAGATGTAAAATAACTATAGTTATGACTAAAGTTTATATATTTTGTAGTAAGTTCTATAAATATTGAAACTTGCTCTTTAGGAAAATCAATTGCTGCTTTATCATTTGCATTCTGTAAAAGTTCCCAAATCCAGCGTCTTTTAGTATTTTCAGTTGACGACATTCTTGAAATCCGCATTTTTTCGAGAATTTTTTGTGCCGCAAGGCGGTTCAAAGTTTCAATAGCAGACTTGTTAAAAACAGACATGATTTTCAATTTTTATTATTAATGTTATTGAGCCGATATCCGTATAAAAACGGAAAATATGCTTGGTAAAGCTTGTCCGTATACTTTTTTAGTATATGGCTAGACTGTGCAAAACTGGGAGTTTTGTACGCTAAGAAATCAGAGCAATCGCCCATTGGACTTAAATACAAAAAATTTCTTTTGGATGACACTTTCTGAAACTATTGGTAGTTAATGGTTTCAACTTTTTGAGGTTTTCTTAACGTACAAATTTCCCGTTTAAGCACAGTCTAGCCAAAAACAAACCCCTTGATTGGGTATGAATACTCTTACCCTATAAATAATTTTTCTAATTTTGTCCTGTTCATTAAATCCTCTAATAAAACAGTCATTTTGTTAGAAAAATTATCTATATCACAAGCACCCTGGTAAGCCTTGATTATGTAATGTTTCTGCGTTGATCGTATATGGTTTTTTACTGTTAAATAATTCGTTATTGCTTTTGTTAAATCCAATACGATTTTTTCTATGAAATTATCATATAATTCCTTTTTTTTACTATCTACATCCATATCCATGCTTTTGCATATTTCTACCTCTTCAGGTAGTTGTTTTATCAAAAAAATTAAAGGGGATAGAATCTCTTTCAATTCTTTGTTTGATAAATTTTCTAGTTCTTGTCGTGTTTTTTCAGACATAAATATTAAATTAATACATAAAAAATATCGTCTCATTAAGTCAAATTTAAGTCAAGCCACCTGCTTTTTCTTAAAAGTAGGATGGTGATCGCCCCGACAAAGCAAAGACAAAGTAGAGACAGCAGATAGGAAAAACCAGGGTAAATGCAGGGCAAAACTACCCCAAATACAAACTACTACAATCACTCGGTTTAGCGTGTAAATACCGTGAAGTCGTGGCAACACTAGCATGACCCAAACTTTGACTAACCAGATGAATAGGTGCGCCCCTATCTAATGAGTGTGAAGCGTGTCCATGACGTAACCAGTGGGGACTAGGGTTATCAAGTCCAATCCTCTTAGCAGCTTTTTTGACTATCTCCCAAATCATCGCCCTGGTTAAAAAACCCTTACCTTGTCTACTACGGAACACCGGCTCGGCTTTACCAGCATCACCCCTTAACTGTTCCAATTCCTTATACAAGTTACTGGGAATAATCACCACACGGGTTTTACTACCCTTACCATATATAGTGGCTTGACCGTGACCATCACCACGCTCTGATAAATCACCCCAAGTTAAACCGCTTAACTCAGTAGCACGTAACCCGCAGTAGTACAACATCTTTAAGATCAGTTTATTCCTGTTATTGTTCTCACTGTGAATCAGGATAGTAATTTCCTGTTCCGTTAAAATCCGTTCTGTTAAAGCGTCTTTAGGTTTAGGAGTTTTTAGGGGTTTCCCAACATTATACTTAATCAACCCTAACTCATATACAAAGCTAATTAGACTCTTAATAATATTGCTATAAGTCTTTTTAGTGTTGTCATTAGAACTTAAAGAATCTACCCACTGCTGTAAATCATCTAAACCAACATTAACAAGTGGTTTGTTTACAAAAGTTAAAAACTTATTAGCAACGCGCTTGTAACTGTCCTGAGTAGCTTGACTCTTACCATGTAGCCACATATCAAGTAATACATCAATAGATTTATTTGCATATTGGTTAATCTCATTTGGTTGGGCAACAGTCAAAGCGTGCATCTCGTTAGTACCTTTGTATTATTTTCTAGAAATTTGAGTTTGACATTAGTAGCATTATTTACAAGCAGTTCTAACTAGTAATATCTTCAATAAAATAGGTGGCAAATCTGATTCCACAGTTGTTGACAAGAATATGGATAAAGTTTAAATTGTAAGGATTCAGGTCTAAATTTGAGAGATTAAATCCGGGGTCTGCACATTAGCCCTGTTTTGTCACTCTCGGAAAACAATAATCGAATCCATCTTTTGTAACTCTTATTTGATCAAGGGTTGGCACTTTTTTATGTATTAAAAAATAAAATTGCTGCATAAAATGTTAAAACCAAAGCCCCGTGAACCTTTCAGGTATTGAATTTTTCCAATCTGACAAAACAGGGTTAGGATTAACCATAGCTTTGATAGCTTGGTCAAAAAACTCAATCACAGAACGTCCTTGACGACGACAAGTTTGTATAACCGTCAATATACTGCCACTGACTTTTCGTTTTGTCACGGCTAAACGTAATGTTCATTCTTTTACACCTTTGACTACCCAAAGTGTTTCATCCGCATGGATATTGGGCTGGGTAAGTTTAATCCACTCTTTGAGGCTGTCAATACTTTGCGCTACTGCACTATCTATTCGTTCATTTGTGGCTACTAATGTTCCCACCCCAATTTCTATTTGACCTAGTTCCCACAACAATTCTTGTTGTTTTTCGTAGGGTAAATGTCCGTGCACTAAAATTTCTACATTCTACCCTCCTTGTACGTATTTGTTTAATAACTCTCTGTAATTCTGATAATGCTCCCTCTGCTGGATCTACATTGGAAGCCCTAAGTTTAGCTGCTAATAAATGTTTTCCACAGAAAATATAAAGTGGTGCATAGCAATATCCTCCATAATAAGTATTGAAAAATACTTGTTCCTGAGTGTAGCTGTGAATGAAGCAATATAATGGTTCATTCACTTACGCCGCAGTGTACTAGTAAAATCCTTCTTCTCTTCATGTCTAGATTTTTAAAGATTTTTAAAAACCTGTCTATCTCCAGCGTCGGATGATAATTATCTATCAAAAAATGATAATTTAATACAGTTTCTCCACTTAAATTAAGAGAATTTTATCTTATTTTTTTCAAAATGAGAATTGCTGAACCTATGCCCTATCTCCCCCAAAATTTTTCGCTCTCCAATTATGAATTAATCATCTGTAAGGTAATTTTGTTCTGTGAGAAAACCAATTACCTTAGCTATACTTTCTTCGATAGTTTCGACTGATGTATAACAAACAATATCAGGATAAAGTGGTTCTTCATAAGGATCATCAATGCCAGTAAAGCCTTTAATTTCTCCAGTTCTGGCTTTTAGATAAAGACCTTTTACATCTCGTGCTTCACAAACCTCTAAGGAAGCATTGACATATACTTCTATAAAATTTGTTGTTATATTACGAAGTTTATTTCTCACATCTCGATAGGGACTAATTAAAGAAACAATTACTCCTACTTCATTTCGGCTCAGTAGATTTGCAACAAAACCAACACGATAAACATTAATATCGCGGTCTTCTTTGCTAAAGCTCAGACCTTTAGAAAGGTTTGTTCTGACTATATCTCCATCCAGAACTTCTACTAAAATTCCGCGTTCCTTGAGTAAACTCTCTATTCCCTTAGAAAGTGTACTTTTGCCTGCACCGCTGAGTCCTGTCAGCCACAGTATAAAACCTCGTTTTTTTTTCATAGTTTTCCCTTGTATACTGGAGTTGAGACTAAATCGGTCATGTTCAAGAAAAAAAGGTGGTCTGATTGAATACAGTCCGCCTTTTGGTGAAGGCTGAGAGAAGTACTACCAACTCTCACCCGCCAATATGAAACGTGCCAGATTAGAAGAATTCCGTCAAGCCGCCTATCAATTCAAAGGTAGAGCTAAAGACGCTGCCTTTGAATTGATAGATGCGATATTGCCAACTAGAAATGTTTATTGTCTAGCAGAGTTGTCTTTATCGCCAGTATTTAGACACAAGTGACTAAGCATCTATGAAACATTACAAGACAAGATTGCAATAGTGGCACATCCATAGCGGAAAATAAACCGATTACCATTGGTCAAGGATATAGCACAATTGCCTGGACACCAGAAAATTCAGGTAGTTGGGCATTACCTTTAAGACATGAAAGAATCACAAGTGCCGAACAAAAAAGTAGCGAAATCAGGCTGCTGCTGTAACCAAAAGGTAAAGGATATCAGAGGCTGGCAAGTCGGTATTTGATCAGTAGTACGCCCAATAAACCCAATAAAAACCATCGCTCTAAAGATATATAGAATTTTCATTACCAATACTCTCTAATAAAGTCGAAATTGATATAATTCCTGATATATTTCATCGCAGCGTTTACAAATATCGACAAGATATAGCGGCAACGACTTATTTTTATGCTGATACGAGTGAAAATGCGTAGAACTTGCTACGGTGCTGTACCAAGGCGCTAGTTTTTCGTTCAACTCGACCGACATAGGGGGCCAACTGAGCATTGTCTCGGTAAACTCAACCCCTACAACCTGACAAAGCTTGGAGAGCATTCTCCGCGGATCGTTCAGCAAGTCGTGTGCATCTATGACAGGCGGGATTACTCCGCTCGTTTGATGTACATAGTCAAACAGCCGTTTTAATTCGATCCAGCCTGTTTCTTCAAAGGTAAAATGTGGCACAATCTTATGAAAAGATAAGAGCATTTCTTTGGGTTGGCGAATCAGAAAGCAGTTGCTGAAGGGCAATATCCACTCAAGCCCCATGGTCTCTTCGATTAAATGATACGCTTGATGCTTCTGATAGCAAATTGATTTCCCTTCAGGCAGGGGAGCCTTTAACAGATCGATGACGGATCGCAAATTCCCTTCAGGCAGGGGAGCCTTTAACAGATCGATGACGGATCGCCAATCTGCGTGGGGCATTTGGCTAGAATCAAGGTCTGTCCAAGTAAAGCCCATATCTTTCCCTTTGATAAAGAGATAGGGAAAGGAGAGAAGTTCATCAAAGACTACGGTATCTGGCCGACTCGACCAGGCTTGTAGCAGCACTGTACCCAAACTTCGTGGCACAGACCACATTGCGATTCGTTTTTCTTGCATAACATATTCCCGTACATAAGGATTAGTCTGGATTCTTCATTAGAAGAGGATAAAAATAGCCTACAATCAAGTATAATTAACTGGGCTATACAGAAAATAATCATATTATCTCATGACGGCGTGTAATTTAGACTCAGTTCCTTTACCTTGGCTGAAACCATAGATAAAATCTAGAATTAGGCGTTTTGATGCTGATGTTAATGTGACTATTCTCAACATGGGAAAAGCACTTTCTTCTCGACCACATTTAGACTTCCCAAATCTATCATGATGACTCTGAAAGGGATTCAATCCCAGTTTATCAGTACCGAAGGGAAAGTCGCACCATGACTATCATGACAAGTCAGTTGGAGGGATGGTATCGGCATACTTTTTACCCAGCATTTTCCCCAGTACGTTATGAAAAATAGAAGGGTAGATGGCAATATGTTTAATGACCAAATGCCCTAACCAGATATTCCACAAAATCATGGTTAATGCGGTGGTGACAGCAGCAGCTGTTGCCCCGTAGCGGGGAATGGCGATCGCATTCAAGACAGCATTTAGACACGCACTAGAGCCGAAGACCACTAGGGATTTCCGTTGATGACCTGTCATCCTCATTAAGTACCACACAGGTCCATAGCAGGCATTGATCAGTTGCCCAAAAACAAGAATACGCAGTTGCCAATGAGCCACAGCAAACTCTGCACCGAACAGGCTCATCACGGGTTGGGCGAAGACGATGAGGGCGATCGCCATGACTAGGGAAGGTACAAAGATCCAACGAGCGATCCGAAAGACAACCTGCTGTAATTCTGCCTTATCACCTGCTTCGTATTTTTAATTGTTAGTTGGCAACTTAGCTTACTAGATAACTCAAGACCATTCCTACAATTGACCCCTTGCCATCGCCTCCATCAGCACCATTTTTTTGTGGATAGGGTCAGATGCTACGCATTGAGAAATCTGTTGGGCTTGCAATTGTGCTTCAGCAATGATAGCAGACTCATCTACTGTGAGGACTTGGTAGTCTTCTAATAACAGTTTTCCCGCCACCATGACACTTTTAACTTCATGTCCTGAAGCAGCGTACACGAAATTAGGTACAAGGTTACGAATGGGGTTAAGCAGGGTGGGTGAGAGGTTAGGGGTGCTGAGGTCTATTAAGATCAGGTCGGCTTCTTTGCCAACTTCAAGAGAGCCAATCTTGTGATCTAAACCAATCGCCCGCGCTCCTTCGATGGTAGCCATACGCAGGACTTCCCAAGCCGGCATAATGGTTGGATCGTGATATTTTATTTTGTTGAATAAGGCGGTCAGCTTCATCTCATGGAAAATATTATTGTAGCTGCTGCCTAGCGCAACGGGTCCGCCTGCTTGCCGAAAGACATGAGCGGGCGGCACGATACCGTCAATAGTGCCAATCATTCCCGAACACAGTACCATGCCAGCGCCACTTTTGGCTACTTGTATCACCTCTTCATCGGTGGCATCTGTCAGGTGAACTGCCAGCAATTGTTCATCCAAGTAGCCAATTTCAGCCAGAAATGCGATCGGACGCTTACCATATCGTTTAACGATTTGCTCCGTTTCCCGATCTCCCTGCGCTACATGAAAATGCAGCATTAAGCCTTCCCGTTGAGCAATCTCTTTGGCTGCGCGTAGCATCTCAAGCGGCATCATATCTGGCGAATACATTCCTAACATGGTAGTGATACGCCCCTCTGCTGCCCCATTCCACCCACAGGCAAAATCCACAGCCTCTGCCATCGCCCGCCGTCCCGCCTTGATATCGAAGGGATAAAGCTCCCCGTCTTGAAGCGGTGGCATCTCCAGTGGGAGTGCATCGAACATAGGAGCTAAACTAGCCCGTACACCAATTTCATCGAAAAATTCGCCCCACAGGGGGCTAATAATTTTATTGTCACAGAATGTTGTTGTGCCTGCTTTCAACTCTTCTACCACCCTTAAGCGTGTTGCAGCCATACTCGCCACGGGTGTCATGTGAGCAAAATAAGGCATGGTCGCGTCCATTAGCCAATTAGTTACATCTTGCGCCGCCCCACGCATCAGCACCAAACTTGTGTCTACGTGAGCATTAATCAGCCCAGGCAAGACGGCACAATTCGCGGACTCAATAACCTTTCTGCCCTCAAAATGACTCAGCAAAGCCTCCGTCGAATCAACTGCTACAATACGGCTACCCTCAACCGCAAGTGCCCCATCTGCAATATATCCCACACCATTTCCCTGCATGGTAAAGAGATGAGCGTGTATCACTAATGTATCTACCTGTTTTTTTGTTGTTATAAGATTCATGTTCGCTTCAGAATAACGTAAACTTGAGATGAAAGACTGAAACTAAGTAATACCCAGTCTGGTTGTCAAAAGTCTTTTATTTGTATTGTTAAAACTCTCTTATAGAACCCATTTAATATCTTTTCAGACGGTATTTGTGATAGATAACCGTTTGAGCATTAGTCGAATAAAACATAGGTTGACCTTGACATTGGAACGTTCGAGTGTGCGGTCGAAATTTTTGACCAAACTTTTACATCTTTCAACCCAAGCATTTTATCTTTCAATCACCCACCTAGCAGCAACAGGCACAAATCCAGATTGCCCTTTGTTAGTGTCACGAAGTTTTCGCCATTTATATAATCCCATTTTGCGACTCCCTTCTAGCAAGGGTTTCAAGAAGTGAATTTAAAGGTGGCGAAAACTTAGTGACAGTAACGAATAACTCTCATTCTCTTCCTTGTTCTTGCTCCTAATTTCTGTTGATTCTACTCAATCGCCAAAAAGATATCAAATGGGTTCTATAAAAACTGACCCATTCCGCCGCCATGCCTCCTTGCTTCGATAGATGGGGTAAAGGCTTTGATGTTCTCTGGACATATCAAGCCCAAAAAAGGGAGTTTAGGAAATATATTGGGGTACTATTAGGGGAAAGTAGACGAAAAAGCCTGTCTCAAATTGCGAATAACACTGTCAAATTAATCTTATGAGCCTGACGTTTCCAAGCCAGTATGACTTTATACCCCGCTACTTCCGACTAGCTCTTACCAACGTCCTATCGAATATTATGGTACCACTGGCTAATTTAGTCAGTATCATGTTCTTAGGTCATCTTTCGGAAATCCACTACCTAGCTGGAGTAGCCCTTGCTGGAAACCTGCTTAACTTTCTCTACTTTGTTTTATCGTTTTTACGAATGGGTACCACTGCGGTAACAGCACAAGCAGTCGGACGAGATGACCGAGAGGGCGTACTGTTGGCGGGACTGCTTAATGGTTTAATTGCTCTGGTGTTGGGGGTGGCGATCATACTGTTACAGTACCCGTTGGGGGTGTTGGGGTTTTCTATACTAGATGTCGCCCCAGAGGTGAAGTCTTCAGCTCAAGCGTATTTTAACACCCAGAGTTGGGGAGCGCCTGCCATTTTGCTCAACTTTGTCCTGCTTGGCTGGTTTCTGGGACGGGAAAAAAATGGCTTAGTTGTGTTGTTGTCGGTTGTGGGCAATGCTGCCAATATCGCACTCGACTACTTGTTTATTATCCACTTAGACTGGTCGAGCATGGGGGCAGGAGTAGCTTCTGCTGCAAGTCAATATCTCACCCTATTGGTGGGATTGTTTTTTGTCTGCAAAGAAATCCCGTGGCAAGAGGTAAAAGAATTAGCTGGAAAAATTTGGGACATAAAAGCTATACGCTCCACCTTAACTCTCAATGGAAACATCTTTGTCAGCAATTTAGTTTGTATGTTTACCGCCTTAACGTTTAACTACGAAGGGGCACAAATGGGGACAATTATCTACGCTCAAAATGCCTTGCTCTTACAGATATGGGCTTTGAGCATCTACATTGTTGAAGGATTGGGATTCTGTACAGAAACTCTGGCAGGAAATTTTAAAGGGAAAGGAGCCACAGAACAGTTAGCACCTCTGGCAAAAGTTTCTGTGGGAATGGCTCTGCTAGTGAGTCTGGTTTTCGGCGGAGCGTGTTGGCTATTTCCCGATGATGTTTTTGGGTTGTTAACCAACCACGCAGAAATTATTGAGAATATTGATATTTTTATTCCCTGGTTGGTACTTGTCCTAGTATGCAATTCAGTATGTTGCATACTATGTGGGTACTTCTTGGGTTTGGCTCAAGGGCATACTCTCCGCAATGTTAACTTAATCGCGTTTGGTGTAGGATTTTTACCTGCGGATGTAGCCGCTGTTAAATTTGAGAGTAACCATATCTTGTGGTTGGCTTTCTTTTTGTTCAACGCCATTGGAATGCTGATGTTTGGGGCACAGTTACCTAAGACATTTGAGAGTGTAGTTGAGAATGATAGTGTATCTATTCCAGCTTTAGAAGCTTCTCGTGCCTTGACTTTGACTATAGAAAAAACCAGTCAACAGATGGTAGCTGAAAAATTGGAGGTAGGGACGGATTAAAGGTCATTGATAAATTAAATGTGAGGTGATAGATCCTTTTATCCCCCAATAGCAGAGTTTTAATCAGCTTACTCTCACATACTTTGTAGGTTTTTTCTAGAATATTTAGATGCGTTTACCCTGATTGCTGATTGCTTTTTGTATCTCGTTCCACAGGTGAGATAAAGGATAACAAATAGCAAGAATAACTAAAACATCCACCAGGGAAGCAAAACAAATATTTGTTCCATCTATTCTGCCAATAAATTTCTGAGACAAGCTCACAGCAGTTTTAATAATAAAAATATGAAGACAGTATAAGCCCAGGCTCTCTCGAGACATAAAGCTAATTATAGGGTGACTGCTTTTTATGGTTCTACCGCTCCCATTGTGATTAAATATCCCTTTTAGATGCCCAAAACCATTGCTGTATATGGGTTTTATCTAAATTAATAGTGATTCCTACGGAGCGCTTCGCTATCGCCTATTTTTGAGTATATTAAAGACTAAAACCTAATCAGGGCAAGGGTTTACGCCATATCTATTCCAAAATATTATAAAGGGAGCGGTAGAACCAAATTTATTTTGCACGACTACTTATAGCATTTCCAAACGATTTGTGAAAACCGTAACCTGTAGGGTCACGACAATATTTTTCCACGACTCAAATGGAAACGCTATATTAAGTCCAAATAACAAGCGGTTTATCAGTTCCAGAGTATCCAATCAAACATCCCCATGTCATACGTACACCAGTTTCTATCTTTTTCACCGCATGAATTCTCATGGAATTGAAGAGAATTAAATCTCCCTGGTTCGGTTGGATCTCAAGTTTTGGTTGTGCGATTTTTGTGCTATCAAAACTAACACTATCTGGAACATCTGTGTTATGTACTATACTATATTCACCATTTTTGTATTCGCTTTGGGTTGGCCATTCATCCCAGAGTATTGTTTCTCCCCCTGATTCAGGCATTTTCAAATATACATTTGCCGCAATGTTATTGATGAGATTCGGTTTATCTTTATAGGATTCGAGAAAACCCCATCCCATTACATCACAATGTGGTTGACCGGGACTATCCTCTTGATGCTCTCTAACTACCCCAGCAAATACTTTTTTATCACCAAGTTTCGCTAAATTACAGCCACATCTCCAAATATCATCAAGTTCAATTCTCAGCCTATCAATTGGACTTATATATGGATGTACCAGCCTCCGCATTTCTTTAATTAATGTGAGTGCTTTTTCTTGCTGCTTTGCTAATTCGATCTCACTTTCACCACATTCAAACAGTTCTTGTCCCAAGCGACTAACTGATGGGTGACCGGGATAAGCATGAAAATATTGACTCTTTTTGATTCGCTCTGAAATTGTAATACACTCTTGCTCAAGAAAATAATTCGGTACTATTACCGCATCTATTGAATGGTCTAGAAGTCCAATTAAATGCCATTCTTCGAGTTCTTTTGCAGATATTATGGCATCTTGATTTTTTTGATAACTACTCAACTTATTTTCATATATGGTCATTGGTTTGCCCCTCCAGGTTTGATTCAGAAATGTTGTTGCAGATAAGCTTCTATCTATAATTTACCCTTAGCCATCGCTTCCATTAACACCATCTTTTTGTGAATGGGGTCAGCGGTCACACGTTGGCAGAGTTGTTGAGCTTGTACTTGCGCTTCAGCGAGAATAGCGGACTCATCTACCGTGAGGACTTGGTAGTCTTCCACTAAAAGTTTTCCCGCCACCATGACGCTTTTAACTTCATGTCCTGAAGCAGCATACACCAAGTTAGGTACAAGGTTACGAATAGGGTTGAGCAGGGTGGGCGAGAGGTTAGGGGAACTGAGGTCTACTAAGATCAAGTCGGCTTCTTTGCCCACTTCCAGCGAGCCAATCTTGTGATCTAAACCAATCGCCCGCGCTCCTTCAATGGTCGCCATCCGTAAGACTTCCCACGCTGGCATAATGGTTGGATCATGATATTTTATTTTATTGAATAAGGCGGTCAGCTTCATTTCATTGAAGATGTTACAACAGTTGTTGCCACAGGCTTGATCAGAACCGAGCGCAACGGAACCGCCTGCTTGTCGAAAAACATGAGCGGGCGGAACAAGACCGTCAATGATGCCAATAGCGCCCGAACAGAGTGCCATGCCAGCACCACTTTTGGCTACTTGTATCACTTCTTCATCTGTGGCATCGGTGAGGTGAACCGCGAGCAACTGTTCGTCCAAGTAGCCAATCTCAGCTAGAAATGCGATCGGACGCTTACCATATCGTTTAACGATTTGCTCCGTTTCCCGATCTCCCTGGGCCACATGAATATGCAGCATTAAGCCTTCCCGTTGGGTAATCTCTTTAGCTGCGTGTAGGATCTCCAGTGGTAGCATATCCGCCGCCTGTAGTCCCAACATAGTGGTGATACGTCCCTCTGCGGCTCCATTCCATGCACAGGCAAAATCCACAGCCTCTTCCATCCCACGTCGTCCTGCCTTCATATCGAAGGGATAGAGGTCTCCCTCCTTCCATGCCGACCAATCTAGTGGAAAGGCGTTAAAGGCGGGGGATAGAATAGCACGTACCCCAATTTCCTTGAAAAACTCTCCCCAGAGCGGGTAAGGAGTCTCAGAATCGCCGAATGTGGTTGTTCCTGCTTTCAGTCCTTCGAGTACACTCAAGCGCGTTCCGGCTATATTTACTGCGGGTGTCATCTGAAGTGCATAAGGAATTGTCGCGTCCATTAGCCAATTGGTTACATCCTGTGCCACTCCACGCAGAATAGCACAAGTCGTATGTATGTGAGCATCAATTAGTCCAGGCAATACCGCACAATTTACAGCATTAATTGTTTTATTTCCTTCAAACTGACTCAGTAAAGCCTCTGTCGAATCAACTGCTACGATCCGGCTACCCTCAACCGCAATTGCCCCATCCGCAATATATCCCACGCCATTTCCCTGCATAGTAAAAAGATGAGCGTGTATTAACAATGTGTCTACCTGTTTTTTATTCATAAGACCTTTTATTAATCTATTATGGCGATTAGTGACACATAGATATATAGCTTATTGCCATATACATATTATTTGCACCATCAAGTATAGTTGAAATTTGGCGTTACAGAATTCAAGTATGAAAATCAAAAATTCCATGTCTCAGACCGCTCCTCTCTGTACCTGGAGCGTCTCTGCGTGAGAAAAATTCATACTTTCTATTCACCAACGCCTGAAATTTAGCCTCTTTCGAGACCAAGCACATCGGCATGGCGGATAATACGACGATATGTTTCTTCGATCGCTCCATCGAAATCATTTAGCTTGAAAACCGTACTAACTGCGTGACCACCAGAATCTCGATCAGGTGGATAACCGTCTCGCAGAACACGAAACGATGGGGTAACAGGCCAGTCGTAGACAGAAAGTGCAATAAACTCGTCCATTGGGATATCATCCTCGTCAGTCAGCGCAATATACTCTTCCGGTGATTTTCCTGTTTGACTGTGGTATTTGGCATAACCTGGCATTGCCAGACAGACAAAGATTGTGTCACGACCAGTTTCCCGCAGCATCAATAAACTCTGAAGCGTCATTAGGTGGCTGGCTACTGTGGGGAGGTTGCTAGACCCACCCGCGACAATATACACATTGCGTCCACTTGGGTCGAAGGTTGCTTGCAGTCTACCTTGGTCAGTTACTTCATCCCAACTTCCATAAGTATATGGATCAACAGATGTCGGTTGTAGCACCTGCCACGCGCCCAACTCTCCTGATCGCTCCATTACCCAGAACCAAGGCATATCACCACTGTTGAGTAAATTGATGCGATCGGCAATGAGATGGGGAGGGGCGATCGCTCCTTCTCCGATCCAGCCATAGGCCTCTCTTTCAAGTTGGCTTAGTTTTGTTACATCTGCCATTACCGCAGGTCTAACCGTCCATGGAGGAAGATGCAGGGAGTGGGAAGCAGGGGATAAGCCCAGCTTGGTAATTGCAAAAGACTGCTCCTCAACTGATATCTCCTGTTTAGAAGCAAACAAGGATTCGGTGGGAACGTCCTTTTGGTCTGCCTGCGGCACAATTCTGTCCAGTACGAAGTTAGTTAACTGCTTAATCGTGGGATGGTCAAATACTATTGCCACTGGCAGTTCCAACCCTATAGCAGAACAGAGCTTATTACGCAGTTCGATCGCCATCAAGGAATCAATTCCTAAGTCAAAAAACATTTGTTCATCAGAGGGAACACTTCTGATAATCGTTTCGATTTCAGATTTAATCAGGTTCTTCAATATTTCATATCTGTCCTCATGGGAAGTTTGACTTATTTTTTGTAAAACTGTTTGAGGAGTTGTGGTTGAGCTTATTTGTCGCTGTTGTTCCTCTACCAAAAACTCCAAAATACTGGGTAGTGCAATTCGTTCAGCAGCAGAGAGTTTCCGTTCATCATCCAAAAGCCCAACTAAAGATTGGACATCACCTGCTTGCAAATATTCCATCAGTAAAGTGGACACCGCGCTAGGATTTTGTGATGATGCGCTGCTCTGAGCTTGAAAGGTATCTAAATCGGAACTTTGTGCCAACTTAGAGTCGGGAAGCCAATAACGTTGTCGCTGAAACGGATAGGTTGGCAATATCACCTTGCGTCCTTGATATCCCCGATTAAATGCACCCCAATCAATATCATATCCATGTACGTACAACTCACCCAGACTAGTGAACATCTGCTGACAATCCTTCTGGCTTTCCCGTAAACTGGGCAGGTAGCAAGACGAAGTTCCTTTTGAGGCAGTTGAATCTTCCTCGTTTACTCGCAGTGCCATGCCCAACAGGGTAGCGGTAGAACCGATTTCCAGAAAGATATTGACACCTTGTTCATTCAGCGTCCTCACTCCATCGGCAAAGCGCACTGCCTCACGGACATGGCGTACCCAGTAATCTGGTCTGGTGATTTCAGGGCCGGCCACTTTCCCGGAGACGTTGGAGACAAGTAGCAACTTGGGCTGGTGATAGGTGATACTGGCTGCCACCTGGCGGAACTCATCCAAGATGGGTGTCATAAGTGGTGAATGGAAGGCATGGGAAACCGTCAGTTGGCGTGTCTTGATGCCAACGGTGGCGAGTTGTTCAGCAATTGCCATCACAGAGGTGCGTTTGCCAGAGATAACCACGCTTTCTGTCCCATTTATCGCTGCGATTGACACATTATCTCGGTAAGGTGTAATAGCTTCCTGGATACGAGCTTCACTTGCCAAAAAAGAAACCATCGTTCCGTCTTGAGGTAGGGATTGCATCAGACGACCACGAGTAGCAATTAGTTTCAGCCCATCCTCTAAAGAAAATATGCCCGCCACACAAGCGGCGACGTATTCACCTACACTATGCCCCATCACGATATCTGGTTTGATACCCCAGGAGTGCCACAACTGAGCGATCGCATACTCAAGAGCAAAAAGCGCGGGCTGAGTATAAGCGGTTTGGTGAATGGCTTCTGATTTTCCCTCTGGGTAGAGAATCGAAAGTAGTGATCGGTCGAAATATGCACCAGCACGCAAGATGTCATCACAATGGGCGAGTGCTTTTCGGAAGGTAGGTTGGTTTTCGTAAAGTTGACGACCCATTCCCACATACTGTGAGCCTTGACCTGTAAAAAGAAAGGCTATCTTTGGTAGCGATTTGACTTCTCGCCCCCCACCCCCTGATTGTGCAAATGCCTCCAATTGCAAACGCAGTTGCTCTTGAGATTCCGTGACTACCGCAAACCTATGTTTAAAATGTTTACGCCCTATGTGTGCTGTGAAACAAATGTCCGCCAGAGGAACATCGGGAGAGGTCTCTATCTGAGTCGCATAACGCCGAGCCAGTTCTTGCAGGGCTGCGGGTGTTTTTGCAGCTAAGGTCAAAATATGCGGCGTTTGATTAATATCATCAGTAGGTTGCTCTATGTTTGGGGCTGCCTCTAGTACGATATGAGAGTTTGTGCCACTAAAGCCAAAGCTACTGACTCCTGCAAAGCGATCGCTAGTAGACCAAGGTATTGTTTCTGTTGGGATACTGACTGGTAATTGATCCCAGTCAATATAAGGACTTGGCTGGTCGAAGTGTAAGTTTGCTGGGATTTCACCGTGCTGCATTGAGAGTACAACCTTGATGAGACCGGCAATGCCAGCAGCGGCTTCAGTATGACCAATATTCGTCTTGACCGAACCGACGACAAGTGGCTGTGAGCGTTGACCAAAGACTTGCCCAATCGCACCCATTTCAATAGGATCGCCTAAGGACGTACCTGTGCCGTGTGCCTCAATATAGCTGATTTGATCTGGGTGTAGTCCAGCATCCGCTAATGCCTGTTGGATCACCGCCTGTTGTGAGGGACCACTAGGAACGGTTAAGCCACTCGTGTAGCCATCATGATTGACTGCGGCACCACGAATCAAGGCCAGGATATTGTCATTGTCAGCAATGGCATCGGATAGGCGTTTGAGAACTACCATCCCACACCCCTCAGCACGGGCATAACCATCTGCCTGGACATCAAATGTTTTGCACCGTCCATCAGGCGACAACATCCGGGATTGACAGGCTTTGATAAAGCCATCTGGTATCACTTGTATCTGTACACCACCCGCCAATGCCAAATCACAATCCTGTTGACGTAGGCTCTTGACAGCCAATGCCACAGAAACCAAAGAGGACGAACAGGCGGTATCAAGGGACAAATTGGGTCCAGTAAGTCCCAAATAATAAGATAAACGCCCGCTGGCTGTACTATGGCAGTTACCTGAACCAGAATATACATCTAGGTCAGAACCATTACGCATAATCAAATCACGATAATCACTTTCACTGATGCCAACAAAGACACCTGTTTGTGTAGTCAGTTTATTGCCTGTCAGCCCAGCCCGTTCTAAGGCTTCCCAACTCACTTCCAGAAGCAACCTCTGTTGAGGGTCTAAGCTGATTGCCTCACGGGTAGAAATGCGAAAGAACTCAGGGTCGAAGGCTGCTATTTGGTCGAGAAAACCACCAAAACGTGTATACATTTTGCCGGGTGTTGCTGGCGTGGGATCATAATAGTCGTCAATATCCCAACGGCTTTTTGGCATCTCTTGGATAGCATCAACCCCATTATGCAATAATTTCCAAAAAGCTTCAGGTGTGTCTGCACCAGGAAAGCGACAGCCCATCCCAATGATGGCGATTGGTTCCCGTTGCGCGTATTTTAAACGGTCAAGTTCGGCTTGTAACTCCTCTATTTTGTTCAATGCCTTCTTGACTATAGAAGTTACCTGATTTTCTGACAAAGCGTTCATTCATTTGTCCTTTACTTGTATGCTCACTTCCACAATGTGTAATTATTGATCACGCCTAATCCAAATGTGCTGATAATTTTTGTATAAGTGTAGACAAAGATTCATCTTCATCACTTTGCATTTCGCTGTCTAACACATCTGTTTCGTTGTCAAGAATTGTCCCGATAGACGAAGTATCTGTGAATATTGCTGATAAAGAGTCTGTTTGCTGCGGTGCTGCGCCTTCCATTGGTGCAAGTACAACTTGTGTTAGGTACTTAACCGCTATTTCTATGGTTGGGTAGTCAAAGGCAAAGGTGACAGGCAATGAACAATCTAATGTGCGTTGTAAACTGTTACGCAGTTCAATAGAGGTGAGCGAGTCAAGACCTAACGTAACAAAACCAACCCCTTCTTCATTTGGTAGTTCTGCCACGTTTGTTCCTAACAGTTGAGCGACTTGAGAGCGAAGATGCACTTCTAATAATTTTGGTCGATCTTGCACAGCAGCTTGCTTCAGCCTCCTCTGAATATCTTCTGTGTGACTGACCGCCATCGAATCGTAACTCTGCGCTTTCCGGCTAGACTTAGAAAACTTTTCATAAAAAGGCAAATTACCTTTTTGATGATCCAAGAAGCGAGTCCATTGAATTGGGATGACACCAATTTGAGCGGCTGGCTCGTTCAGTAATTCGCCGAAGAGGTCTAAGCCTTTCTGTAACGGAATGGCCTCTTCACCTCTTTGCGGTAACTTGTCCAGTAGCCCTTGTCGTGCAGCCATACCGACTTGATCCCATGCCCCCCAGCAGATAGACAAACAGGGGAGTCCTCGCCCTCGCCGATAGGCAGCTAAACCATCTAGGAACGCATTGGCTGCTGAATAGTTGGCCTGCCCTGGCGCACCTAATAGAGAACTGGCAGAAGAAAAGAGAACAAAGAAGTCTAGTGGCTGCTCCAGAGTCAACTTATGCAAAATCCAAGCCCCCTGTGCTTTTGGCAATAGAACTTTTTTGAGCTTGGCTGGAGTTTGTTGGAGCAGACTCGCATCATCAAGCACTCCTGCGGCGTGTATTACACCACACAGAGGTACGGTTAGATTGGTCAGAATCTGCGCTAATATCTTCTCATCGCTAATATCAGCTTGAGCCACAATGATTTGCGCCCCGGCTGATTCTAGTTCATCCAACACCATAGATACTTCGGAACTGGGCTGACTGCGCCCCAACAAAACGAGATGTTTAGCCCCCTTTTCCACTAACCACCGTGCGACTTGTAAGCCGACACCGCCCCGTCCACCAGTGATCAAATAGCTGCGATCGCTGCGGATCTCAACCAGTTGTTCGGATTTGGGTTTATATTGACTAAGACGTGCTACGTATGCTTGTCCATTGCGCCAAGCCAACTGACTCTCTTCTCCGTCCTTTGGTAGATGGCCTCTTGTTAGCTGTGTAAATATCGTGTTCGCCACATCTTGCTGTAAATATCCAGCTTCCACATCCATGTAAACACAGGACAATTCTGGGTGTTCTAGCATGATAACTTTGGCAAGTCCCCACAAAGATGATTGGGCGAAGCCATTTACTCGATCTTGTTCAACCACCGCTTGTGCATCACAGGTGACAATAAGTAAGGATGGCGGGGTTGAGTAGGTATTGAGTAATGCTTGCACAAGATATAGCACCGATGTACAGTTATCCTCTGCTTGCTTCATGGGGTGACAATCCTCTTTTTGATCCAACCCCCATAAATAGACGACTTGTTGTAAATCTGGCAAAGTACGGAATATTAATTCGTAATTGTCCAGTATCTGCTTCGCATAGATCATGGTCATTGGCACTCCAGCATTGTCTAGCCTTTGTGCCAATGCAGCCCCTGTTCCATGCTGATCTGATAAAACCAAACAACTGCCAGAGATAGTGCCATCAGAAGGGACTAGGGAAGTTGATTGAGCTTGCCATTCAATGTCTACAAGCCAGTTGTGTACGTATGTTGTTCTGAGGAATTTTTCGGGAGAAGCTTCACGAAGTACAAAGCCAATTGCTTTCACCAAGGTTTCCCCGGTCTCATTCATAATCTGGAAGTCATATTTGAATTCCCCAATCTTCCTCGCGTAGCACCACCACTCTGTTCCCGTAACGGGTTTGTACAGTTGCAGAGAAGCAAATGACAAAGGAACTCTGGTCGCGGAGTCTCCGTACTCGTACTCCATGACAGCGGTGGTTGAAAGCGAACCATCGAGCAATATGCCGTGAATTTGATGTCCTGATACAGAGCCGACCACATCTGGTATGTGAAGACGGGTCAATGCTTCATTTTCCCCATGCCAAAGTTGCTGTACCCACCTAAAGGAAGGGCCCATTTCAAATTTTTGTTTGACTAAGCTATTGTACCAGTCATGACCATTTACGGTATGTGGACAACGCTGACGTATTTCGTTCGGGGAGAGTGTTGGCGGTTGGGCATCGCGCAACATTCTCAGACACCCTGTGACATGGACTTTCGGTTTGTTCTCTAAGGGATCATCCGGCATGAAGCTAATAATCTGGAAAGTCATGGGTGGAAACGTTTGATGGCTTTGATTCTCCTGTGACTTATCAGGGCTGAAAATCGCCTGCACGATCACCGTATCATCGTCATGAAAGATAATTGGCTGATAAAAAGCAATATCGGTTAATTCATGCTGATAGTCTGGGTATAAAACCTGTGCTGCATTGAAGATTAAGGAGGCTAATACTGCCCCCGGTACAATGACTTCACCGTAGATCTGATGATCGGAGATATGAGGCATCTGTCGCACGCCAAACTCGGTTTCAAACACCACTTTGTTCTCTGATGGTAGCCGGATCATCTTATCCAACATTGGGCGCACCCTCTGTTGTTGGGGCTTTTTGACAGAGCTTTCAATCCAATATCGTTCTCTCTGAAATGGATAGGTGGGCAACAATATTTTGTGTCGTGAATAATCTTTGTCAAAACCCGCCCAGTCAATCTTGACTCCATTAACTACGAGTTGTCCACAAGTAGAAAGCATCTGCTGCCAATCGTTGCCATCTTCGCGCAAGCTGGGTAGCATGAGCGGATGACTAGCTGAACCGTTTTCACTATGAATCTGCTTTGCCATACCCAACAATATTGGTTTGGGTCCTACTTCTAGGAGGATGTCAGTATTCTGTTCTGCCACTGTGGCAATACCATCGGCAAAACGGACGGCAGAATGGACATGACGTACCCAATAATCAGGTGTAGCAACCTCCTCGGTTGCCAATTGCCCTGTAACGTTAGAAATCAGTGACAAACTGGGTGACCTATAGCTGATGGTGCTGGCAACGTCTCGGAATGCTTTCAGCATGGGGGTCATCATTGGCGAGTGGAAAGCGTGAGAGACGGTGATTAGGTGTGTTTTGATGCCTTCCGATGCAAACTGTGCTGCTAAATTATCTATAATTTCAGCTTTGCCGGAGATCACCACGCTTTGCTGTCCATTGATTGCTGCAATTGATACTTCTGCACTATAAGGCGCGATGAGCGCTTTCACTACTATCTCATTGCTTCTGATACTAAGCATTTTCCCCGGCGGTAAGGCTTGCATCAAACGTCCACGAGATGCAATGAGTTTTAACCCATCTTCTAAACTAAAGACACCCGCCAGACAAGCGGCTACATATTCACCCACGCTGTGACCCAGTACGACATCAGGCTCAATGCCCCATGATATCCATAGTTTTGCTAGGGCATATTCAAAAGCAAAAAGGGCAGGTTGGGTATAAACGGTTTGATTAAGTTTGCTAGGGGAAGTGTAGAGTATGTTCAGAATTGATTCACCCAACAATGGATGCAGAATGTCGTCACATTCGTCCATAATCCGACGGAAGGTAGGCTGAGTTTCGTAAAGCTCACGCCCCATGTTGATGTACTGCGAACCTTGTCCAGTAAACAGAAAAGCGATTTGAGGGCTGAGTTGATTATCTAGTACCACATTATGTTGCGTTGGCATTGTAGCCTGCTGTGGGTAGTGTTCTAATTGTTCTGATAACTGCGCGATGTTCTCGGAGATAAAACTTAAGCGATGGGCAAAAAGATTACGCCCGACATTGGCACTATAACAAAGATCAGCTAGGGATATGGGGGGCGCTTCCCTGAGAAATGCCATGTAACGGGCTACCAATGCGTTGAGTGCCGCTTCGGTTTTGGCTGAAAGGGTCAGAATGTGACAAGGACGCTCCGGTGCATTTTCAGATTTTTCGTTTTGGCGGACAGGTGCTTCTGCGACAACTAGATGACAGTTTGTACCGCTCATACCAAACGAGCTAACTCCAGCGACGCGCTCTTTCCCAGTCCAGGGTACACACTGTGTCGGCACTTGAACTGGCGAAGATTCCCAATCAATGAAGGGATTAGGGTTTTGAAAATGGAGACTGGGAGGAATCTGTTTTTCTTGTAATGATAAAATGACTTTTATTAACCCCGCAATACCAGCGGCTGGTTCTAGGTGCCCGATATTAGTTTTGACAGAGCCAATCCACAAGGGTTCTGAACGAGAAGATCCAAAGACGGTCGTTAATGCTCCCACCTCAATAGGGTCGCCTAGTTGTGTCCCTGTGCCATGGGCTTCGATATAACTGACTGCTTCCGGCTGAACCTTGGCGTTTTGTAGTGCCTGACGCAGTAAGGCTTCTTGAGACAGCTTATTAGGGGCAGTTAAACCACTGCTACGCCCGCCATGATTGACTGCACTACCCCGGATTATGGCTAAAATTGGATCGTCTGCCGCGATCGCGTCACTTATTCGTTTAAGTACAATCATGCCACAACCTTCGCCGCGTCCATAGCCATCGGCGGCAGCGTCAAATGTTTTACTACGACCATCGGTCGCAAAGGCATTTAACTGGGCAGTCCCAATCATAGGGTCTGGGATTAACATAAGCTGAACGCCACCAGCCAGTGCCAAATCACATTCTCCCATCCGCAAACTATTACAGGCAAGATGTACAGCCACTAAGGAGGAGGAACAGGCACTATCAACAACCATGTTAGGTCCTTGAAGCCCCAACAGATAGGATAAACGCCCCGGAGCATAGTAATTGCTATTGCCCGTTGCCGCATAGACATTATGATGATCCCCTGTATTTTCTAGGTGAGTATAATAGTCATTTTCGCTCATCCCGACAAAGACCCCCGTTTGGCTATCCATCAATTGGCTGGGAGCAATGCCAGCCCTTTCGAGTGCCTCCCAAGCTACCTCCAGCAACATTCTATGCTGGGGATCTATATTGGCCGCTTCACGTGGCGAAATATCAAAAAACGAGGCATCGAATTTATCCACCGCATTAACAAAAGCGGCTTCACGAATATACATTTTGCCTGGCCGCCCAGGTTGGGGATCATAGTAGTCATCAACTGCCCAGCGATCGCTAGGGATTTCGGTGACCATATCAACACCATTCTGAAGTAGTTTCCAGAATGTCTGTGGTGAATCCGCTCCCGGAAACCGCAGTCCCAGCCCCACAATTGCGATCGGTTCGTGCGCTCGGCGTTGCATTGCTTCAAGTTGTTGGTGTGCTTCCTTTAGGGACAGTCCAACACGCTGAAGTAATGTAGCTGCATCTTCGTTTGCTGTTATAGGTACTTTCATTATTGATCTCTTTTTATTTTATTTAGTAAGGATTCGAGTGCGAATAAATCTTCTGCTATGGAAGTAATATTTGAGTCAACGGAAGTGCTGGTACTTCTGTCCTTATTACTGTCTTTTTCCTCCCCATTTCCATCTGGTGTGAGAACTGCTGAGGTATCTGTCTCAGAATTTATACATATTTGAGTCAGTATAAACTTAGCTAAACGGTCTACCATAGGATAATCGAATGCAAGCGTTGCAGGCATCTGAATCCCCAGACTTTCTTCCAAACGCCGCCTCAATTCCAGTGACATCAACGAATCCATCCCCAAATCAGTGAAGGGTTGATGAACTGCGGGCAGTTCGGGACTACGCAATACCGCAGCAACTTGGGTCTGTAGATGGCGCAGTAACATTTTCTCTCGCTCTTTTGGCCGAGCTTGCTGCAATTGTTCGAGCAAGGTAAGGCCAACTTCATGAGGAAGTGTAGATTTCTCCTGGGTAGTGGAGGAAGACCTGTCAAGATCAAGTAAAGCAAAAAAGGCCGAGCTTGTGTCGTACATCTTGCGAAGCCCATCGGTAGAAATGGCCGCAATTTGGGCGGATGGTTGTTGCAGGAGATAGGCAAAGATTTGCAATCCCTGTTCTGGTGAAATTTCCAAAGTGCTACTATCTTGCCCAACTGTGGTGCTTTGTGAAGAAGCTTGTTGGAGACGTGCCGCCATTCCCACTTGAGACCAAGCGTCCCAGTTAATCGAGAGAGCTGGCAAGCCTTGTATTCGCCGATGATGGGCAAAGGCATCTAAAAAGGCATTGGCGGCAGCATAGTTAGCTTGTCCACCACTGCCCAGCAATCCTGCTGTTGAGGAAAAACAAACAAAGAAATCAAGCGGCATCTCTTCAGTCAGTGTATGTAGATGCCAAGTTCCCTCTAGTTTGGGGGCGAATACCTTGCTAAAACGCGCCCAATTTTGCTGTAATAAGATTCCGTCGTCTAATACACCGGCAGTATGAATAATACCAGCCAAAGGATATGCCTTATCAATCTGTGCCAACACATCAGCTACTTGGGAGCGGATGCCAACATCGGCTTGCACCACCGTCACTGTTGCACCCAGCGCGGCTATCTCTTGCAGTTGTTTTTGGGCGGCTGGTTTGGGTTGGCTGCGTCCCATCAGAACTAGATGGGTAGCCCCCTGTTCAACCATCCAACGAGCCACAAGCAAGCCCAAACCACCAAAGCCGCCCGTGATCAAATAAGTGGCATCTGGTCGAATAGGCATTTTTGATGAGGTCGCGGGATGGTTCTGATAACCTTTGAACCGTGACACATAGCGAGTCCTATTACGCCAAGCAACTTGACTTTCGTGGGGAATGGTGGTATTTCTGAACTCGGAGGCGGCGCGGAGTTCAGCCGCCAGAAAATTGGCTTGTTCATCTGGAAGCCCTTCGCCATCAAGGTCAATTGATACACAGTTGAGTTCAGGGTGTTCTAAGGCTATCACCTTACCCATACCCCATAAGGGTGACTGAAGCACTCCGACTAGGCTATCGTCTTTATGCACAGCTTGCGCGTTCTTTGTCACGAGCCACAAGCTAGGGGTGGGCGCTTCAAGTTGCACGACTGTCTGTATTAAATTTAATAGAGTGCCACTACCTAATTGTACATTTTCAATTAGGTTAGATACTTTACCCAAGCTAAGTATATCTAAGCTCCAAAGATGAACAATACCATACAGTGGAGGCAAAGCAGCAAACAACCTTTCATAATCATCCCTTTGGGTCGGATCAATCTGAAAATATGGGATGTCCCCCCCGGTATTTTGTTTATTATTAGCCGAGTGATATTTTAGACCAGCATAGACAAGCGTAATTATATCCCCTTGCTGACGTAATTGAGCCGCAAGTGCTTCACCGTTTCCACTAGCATCGGCGAAGATGAGCCATTGTCTACCCTCTGTTTCCACAGCAGGTAAGGTAGATACAGTCAGCAACTGCGGTTGCCAAACCACTTCATAAAGCCAATCGTAGATGGGCTTTTGTGTCGCTTCCTCACGATGTTTTGCAACCAATAGTTCAATGATGCTGGGTAGGAATTTCCGTGCTTCGTCTGAAAGTACATCCGTCGCTGCCAACAGGTCCATGATTTCCGGCACATTGCCTTGTTTGAGATGCTCTACAATGGCAGTCGCGGGACGAACTTGTGTTGTTTCTAAAAGTGGAGCGGCCTGTTTTTCTAGCCAATAACGTTGACGATTCCAAGCATAGGTTGGTAGACTTACGTTGCGTCTGGCGTAATCTCCATCAAAACCCGCCCAATCTACTTGGACACCAAGCGTATACAGTTGTCCCAAACTCTCTAACAAAGTCTGCCAGTTGGGTTGGTTAGGACGCAAGGTGGGAATGGTGACAGGGCGATCGCTATGGGCAACCTCGTCAAAATATTGTTGCACTAGTCCTGATAAGGTCGGTTTTGGGCCAACTTCAAGGAAGACTTGGACATCCTGCGCTTGCATAGTTGCAATACCATCAGCAAACAGGACAGGATTGCACACATGATTTACCCAGTAACCAGGGGAAGCGATCGCTCCTTCCTCCAGAGAAGACTCAGGTGAAATCAAGTCACCGATTAGATTACTGACAAGAGCTATTTTTGGAGGACTATAGTTGATTTCCCTGGCCACCTTTGCGAACTCCTGCTGCATTGGTTTCATCAATGGAGAGTGGAAAGCGTGTGAAACAGACAGTCTCTTGCACCGGATGCCTTGATCTTCTAAGGTGTTGGTGAAGACTTGCACAGCTTGGCGATCGCCCGAAATGACGACACTTCGTGGTCCATTTACCGCCGCTATGACAACTCGCTGGTCAGATTGAATAGCCGCCTGAACTTCCTCAAGGGAGGCCGATATAGCAACCATCTCGCCATCTTGTGGTAGTGCCTGCATCAAATGGCCTCTTTCGGCAGCAAGTTTGAGACCATCCTCCAGAGAAAAGATCCCCGCCACACAAGCTGCCACATATTCACCTATGCTATGACCCATTACGATATCTGGCTCGATTCCCCACGACCGCCACATCTGTGCTAAGGCGTATTCTACAGCAAAAAGGGCAGGTTGGGTATAAGCCGTCTGGTCAATTTCCTTTGACTCATGTTTTGGATATAATACCGAAAGCAGTGGGTTTCCCCAAGGGCTGTTTCTCGATGAAAAGATGGATTGTAAGATTTCGGCACAGCGATCTAAGCAATTACGGAAAGTAGGCTGGGTCTCATAAAGTTCTCCAGCCATCTGCACATACTGTGAACCTTGACCTGTAAAGAGAAAAGCGACCTTCGGCGCACGACTTTTGGAAAGGACGCAACCTTGATTGATGCTCAAACTCACCGACTCTTCCTTATAAGCGGACAAAAGAGCCTCTATTTGGATGTGTGAAGTAGCCGATAGAGCAAGGCGATGAGAAAAATGGGTGCGTGCCGTATTAGCAGTGTAGCATATATCGGCAAGACTTGCATCAGTAGTAGAAATAAACGACTGATAAAGCCCAACCAAGTTAGCCAACGCTTCCTCATTCTTAGCACTAAGGGTTAGCAAGTGCCATGGTCTTTCCACTGCCGCATGATTACTAATTGGTTCGTTAGATGGGGCTTCAGATAACACAATGTGGGCGTTAGTACCACTGAAACTAAAAGAACTAACCCCTGCAATTCGCTTTCTGTCCTTCAATGTTTTGTCATCCCAAGCATGAAGGGTGGTCGGAATTTCGACCGGGAGATTTTTCCAATCAATATATGGATTTGGTGTCTTGAAATGCAAGTGAGGAGGAATCTGCTTGTTTTTTAGCATCAGGACAACCTTAATCAGCCCTGCAATACCGGACGCGGCTTCTAAATGACCAATATTTGTCTTAACTGAGCCGACCCAAAGTGGTTCTGTTCTCCGACCAAACACTTCGTTTAATGAATCCATCTCAATAGGGTCACCAAGGGGTGTGCCTGTACCATGGGCTTCTACATAACTTACGGCATCCGGTGCAATACCTGCTCTATCTAAGGCTTGCTTAATGACAGAGACTTGTGCGGGGCCTCTTGGAGCAGTTAAACCACTGCTATGACCATCATGATTAACCATAGACCCACGAATGATGGCAAGAATATTATCCCCATCGGCTGTTGCATCCGAGAGACGTTTCAGAACAATCATCCCACAACCTTCGCCTCGCACATAGCCATTTGCATTGGCATCAAATGTTTTACAACTACCATCAGGTGCCAGCATCCCCCCTTGAGAAAGACCAATCATTTCATTGGGATCAATGAGTAAACCGACTCCACCAGCTAGTGCTAGATCACATTCCCTGTGACGCAGACTCTGACAGGCTTGATGAACCGAGACTAAAGAAGATGAACAAGCTGTATCAATCACAAAACTGGGACCCATCAAACCCAGGATATAGGATATCCTGCCGGCAGCAACACTCACATCAGTGCCACTTAAGTCATACAAATCAGTTTTCCCGATCCGGCTTCTGTTTTCGATCATTAAAGATTTGTAGTTGCTACCACCAATACCGATAAATACACCAGTGGAACTATCAAAAAGAGTTGCAGGAACAATATTACCGGATTCCAGAGCTTCCCAACTGACTTCAAGTAGCAAGCGTTGCTGTGGATCCATGCTAACGGCTTCACGGGCAGCAATATTAAAGAATGATGGCTCAAATGTATCAACTTCATTCAGAAAACCGCCGTAACGAGTATGCATTTTCCCGGACGATGTGGGGTCAGCATCATAATATTTATCAACATCCCAGCGATCAGCAGGGATTTCTGTAATGGCTGATATACCCTCGCGCAGTAATACCCAGAAACGCTCTGGAGTAGTGGCACCGCCTGGAAAACGGCAACTCATACCAACAATGGCAATAGACTCATTTTTTTGGGCTTCTACCGCAGCTAGTTGTGATCGTAAACTATTTATCTCGTTCAACGCATTTTTCATCAAAATGCCATAATTGGGCTGACTCATCTTTGCTTATCCTGAATAATTCACCAAAAGAGCAGAAAAGAGTCTAAAACCAAGTAAAATTAGGCTATACAAAAATTTAACTATTACGCGGTAAGTCCCTTATCAAAAATAAGATATCAGACTTAGGATTAAAACACTTTGTTGTTGTCACTGATGGCGAAAATATTTCTAAATATGATAATCCTAAACACCTTGCCAAGCATGAGAAAAACCTTAAACGCAAGCAGAAAAAATTAGCCCGTAAACAAAAGGGAATTCAGAGGGAACAGGGAACGAGCAACACTATGGCTAACGCCACGCTTCGCTATCGACAAGCTCAGTGCATCGCAGGGAACAGAAAAACTCATGTTTAAAACATGAGATTGAAATAATGACACTGTTTTTTTGTGATACGCATCTTGTCAAAACATCTTTTTTTTGACAGAAGCTCTAAACTCTGAAACTTTAGTTTCTTATCTGTTCCCTGTTCCCTTTTTTTGTAAATCAAGGAAATGTAGGGTAATATATTTTTCACAGGTTTATGAATTGTAATCTACTGAATCAAGTAGATTAATTAAGGTATTGAAGAGATGCAAACAGGAATTGTAAATAGCTGGAATGAGTGGGATGAACTAAAGGAGATGGTTGTCGGGATTGCAGATGGTGCTTATTTTGAACCAACTGAGCCAGGTAACCGCCCTGCTTTACGCGATAAGAACATTGCCAAAATGTTCTCTTTTCCCAGGGGTCCGAAAAAGCAAGAGGTCACAGAGAAAGCTGATGAGGAGTTGAATGGGCTGGTAGCGCTTCTAGAATCACAGGGCGTAACTGTACGCCGCCCAGAGAAACATAACTTTGGCGTGTCCGTGAAGACACCATTCTTTGAGGTAGAGAATCAATATTGTGCGGTCTGCCCACGTGATGTTATGATCACCTTTGGGAACGAAATTCTCGAAGCAACTATGTCACGGCGGTCACGCTTCTTTGAGTATTTACCCTATCGGAAGCTAGTCTATGAATATTGGCACAAAGATCCAGATATGATCTGGAATACTGCGCCTAAACCGACTATGCAAAATGCCATGTACTGCGAAGATTTCTGGGAGTGGCCGATAGAAGATCGATTTGAGCGTATGCATGATTTTGAGTTCTGCGTTACCCAGGATGAGGTGATTTTTGATGCGGCAGACTGTAGCCGCTTTGGCCGTGATATTTTTGTGCAGGAGTCAATGACGACTAATCGTGCAGGGATTCGCTGGCTCAAACGGCATTTGGAGCCACGTGGCTTCCGCGTGCATGATGTTCACTTCCCACTAGATATTTTCCCATCCCACATTGATTGTACTTTTGTCCCCTTGGCACCTGGGGTTGTGCTAGTGAATCCAGAGCGCCCTATCCAAGAGGGTGAAGAGAAACTTTTCATGGATAATGATTGGCAATTCATCAAAGCACCTCTCCCCACTTCCACCGATGATGAGATGCCTATGTTCTGCCAGTCCAGTAAGTGGTTGGCGATGAATGTGTTAAGCATTTCCCCCAAGAAGGTCATCTGTGAAGAACAAGAGCATCCGCTTCATGAGTTGCTAGATAAACACGGCTTTGAAGTCTACCCAATTCCCTTCCGCAATGTCTTTGAGTTTGGCGGTTCGCTTCATTGTGCCACCTGGGATATCCATCGCACGGGAATCTGTGAGGATTACTTCCCTAAACTAAACTATATGCCGGTAACTGCATCAACCAATGGCGTTTCTCGCTTCATTATTTAGTAGGTTTTATAGTTATGCAAGAGAGAGAAAGCCCACAGATACTATTTGATGGGAATGGAACACAATCTGAGTTTCCAGATAGTTGCATTCACCACTTGTTCGAGGATCAAGCCGCAAAGCGACCGGATGCGATCGCTCTCATTGACGGTGAGCAATCCCTTACCTACGGGGAACTAAATGTACGCGCTAACCACCTAGCCCAGCATCTCTTGTCCCTAGGCTGTCAACCCGATGACCTCCTCGCCATCTGCATCGAGCGTTCGGCAGAACTCTTTATTGGTTTGTTGGGTATCCTAAAAGCCGGATGTGCCTATGTGCCTTTGGATGTAGGCTATCCTGCCGATCGCATAGAGTATATGTTGCGGGACTCGGATGCGCGTGTTTTACTAACCTCTACGGATGTCGCTAAGAAACTTGCCTTAACCTTACCTGCGTTGCAAGAGTGCCAAACCGTCTATTTAGATCAAGAGATTTTTGAGTATGATTTTGATTTTTTAGCGATAGCTAAACTATTACATAACCAATACTTGAGATTATTACATTTTTATTTTTATACCTTGATTCAGCAATGCCAGGTTTTTCAGGCAAATTCGGTTTCCCAAGGGATTCAGACACAGGTTCTCCCCAATAATCTCGCTTACTGCATTTACACCTCTGGCTCTACCGGAAATCCCAAAGGGATCTTAATGGAACATCGCTCACTGGTGAATATGCTTTGGTGGCATCAGCAAACGCGGCCTTCGGTTCAGGGTGTTAGGACGCTGCAATTTTGTGCAGTCAGCTTTGACTTTTCCTGCCATGAAATTTTTTCTACCCTCTGTCTTGGCGGGATATTGGTCTTGGTGCCAGAGGCAGTGCGCCAAAATCCCTTTGCATTGGCTGAGTTTATCAGTCAACAGAAAATTGAAAAATTGTTTCTTCCCGTTATAGCATTACTACAGTTAGCCGAAGCTGTGAATGGGAATAAAAGCACCTCCCTCGCGCTTTGCGAAGTTATCACTACCGGGGAGCAGATGCAGATTACACCTGCCGTCGCTAACCTCTTTCAGAAAACCGGGGCGATGTTGCATAATCACTACGGGGCAACGGAATTTCAAGATGCCACCACTCATACCCTCAATGGCAATCCAGAGGGCTGGCCAACACTGGTGCCAGTGGGTCGTCCACTGCACAATGTTCAAGTCTATATTCTAGATGAGGCACAGCAACCTGTACCTGTTGGTGAAGAGGGTGAATTCTGTATTGGTGGTGTTGGACTGGCTCGTGGCTATCACAATTTGCCTGACCTAACGAATGAGAAATTTATTCCCAATCCATTTGGGGCTAATGGGAACGCTAAAAAACTCTACCGCACAGGGGACTTGGCACGCTACCTACCCGACGGCACGATTGAGCATTTAGGACGGATAGACCACCAGGTTAAGATCCGAGGTTTCCGCGTGGAATTGGGGGAAATCGAGTCCGTGCTGACAAGTCACCAAGCTGTGCGTGAATGTGCCGTTGTGGCAAGGGAGATTGCAGGTCATACACAGTTAGTAGGGTATGTTATAGCAAAGGATACACTTAACCTCAGTTTCGACAAACTTGAACCTATCCTGCGTCAACATTTGGAAGCAGTGCTGCCAGAATACATGATACCCACTCGGTTCATCAAGATCAGCGATATGCCGTTGACTCCCAGTGGTAAACTTGACCGCAGGGCATTACCTGATCCCAAAGGCGATCGCCCTGGATTGTCTACCCCACTTGTCAAGCCTCGTACCCAGACAGAGAAACGTTTAGCAGAGATTTGGGGCAATTATCTTGCTGTAGATATTGTGGGAACCCACGACAATTTCTTTGATCTAGGCGGTACGTCACTGCTATTAACCCAAGCGCACAAATCCCTGTGCGAGACCTTTAATATTAATTTGTCCGCTGTCTCACTCTTTCAATATCCCACAATTCAGACATTGGCACAATATATTGATTGCCAAGGAGACACAACCTCAAGCGATACAGCATCCAGGTACAAGAAAGTACGTAAAAAGCAGTCCGGTGACAGCAACGATATTGCCATCATCAGTGTAGCAGGTCGCTTTCCGGGTGCTGAAACGATTGAGCAGTTCTGGTATAATCTCTGTAATGGTGTTGAATCCATCACCCTTTTTAGTGATGATGAGCTAGAGCAGACTTTGCCTGAGTTACTTAATAATCCCGCTTATGTCAAAGCAGGTGCGGTGCTAGAGGGCATTGAATTATTTGATGCTACCTTTTTTGGCTACAGCCCCAAAGAAGCTGCGGTGATGGATCCTCAGCAACGGATTTTGCTAGAGTGTGCCTGGGAAGCATTTGAACGGGCTGGCTACAACCCCGAAACCTATCCAGAACCAGTTGGTGTTTATGCTGGTTCAAGCCTGAGTACCTATCTGCTCAACAATATTGGCTCTGCTTTAGGCATAATTACCGAGCAACCCTTTATTGAAACGGATATGGAGCAGTTTCAGGCTAAAATTGGCAATGACCGGAGCTATCTTGCTACACGCATCTCTCACAAGCTGAATCTCAAGGGTCCAAGCGTCAATGTGCAGACCGCCTGCTCAACCTCGTTAGTTGCGGTTCACATGGCCTGTCAGAGTCTCATTAGTGGGGAGTGTCAAATGGCTTTAGCCGGTGGCATTTCTGTGGTTGTACCACACAAGGGAGGCTATCTCTACGAAGAAGGCATGATTCGTTCTCAGGATGGTCATTGTCGCGCCTTTGATGCCGAAGCCCAAGGGACTATATTTGGCAATGGCGGGGGCTTGGTTTTGCTCAAACGGTTGCAGGATGCACTAGACGATAACGACAACATTATGGCAGTCATCAAAGCCACAGCCATCAACAACGACGGTGCGCTCAAGATGGGCTACACAGCACCGAGCGTGGATGGGCAAGCTGATGTAATTAGCGAAGCGATCGCTATCGCTGACATAGATGCCAGCACCATTGGCTATGTAGAAGCTCATGGCACAGCCACCCAATTGGGTGATCCGATTGAAGTGGCAGGGTTAGCACGGGCATTTCAGCGCAGTACGGACAGCGTACTTGGTAAACAACAATGCGCTATTGGATCAGTTAAAACTAATATTGGCCACTTAGATGAGGCGGCAGGCATTGCCGGACTGATAAAGGCTACTCTATCTCTACAATATGGACAGATTCCACCGAGCTTGCACTATGCCAATCCTAATCCACGGATTGATTTTGACGCAACCCCGTTTTTTGTCAACACAGAACTACGCGAATGGTCAAGGAATGGTTATCCTCGGCGGGCGGGGGTGAGTTCTTTTGGTGTGGGTGGAACTAACAGCTATATTGTACTGGAGGAGTCGCCTGTAAAGCAACCCACATTTTTCTCTTCTTTGCCAGAACGCAGTCATCATCTGCTGACTCTTTCTGCCCATACACAAGAGGCTTTGCATGAGTTGGTGCAACGCTACATCCAACATAACGAGACACACCTTGATATTGACTTAGGCGACCTCTGTTTCACAGCCAATACGGGACGTAAACATTTTGAGCATCGCCTAGCGGTTGTAGCCGAATCAATCCCTGGCTTACAGGCACAACTGGAAACTGCACAGACTGCGATTTCAGCACAGAAAAAAAATGCCCCGCCGACGATCGCATTTCTCTTTACAGGTCAAGGCTCACAATACATTAACATGGGGCGCACCCTCTACGATACTGAATCAACATTCCGTGCAGCCCTTGACCGATGTGAAACCATTCTCCAAAATTTAGGGATCGAGTCCATTCTCTCCGTCATTTTTGGTTCATCTGAGCATGGACTCTCATTAGATGACACAGCCTATACCCAGCCCGCACTCTTTGCCATCGAATACGCGCTCTATCAATTATGGAAATCGTGGGGCATCCAGCCCTCAGTGGTGATAGGTCATAGTGTAGGTGAATATGTGTCCGCTTGTGTGGCGGGAGTCTTTAGCTTAGAGGATGGGTTGAAACTGATTGCAGAACGAGGACGACTGATACAGGCACTTCCTCGTGATGGGAGCATGGTTTCCGTGATGGCAAGCGAGAAGCGTATTGCAGATATCATTTTACCTTATGGGGGACAGGTAGCGATCGCCGCGATTAATGGACCAGAAAGTGTTGTAATTTCTGGGCAACAGCAAGCGATTGATGCTATTTGTGCCATCTTGGAAACTGAGGGCATCAAAAGCAAGAAGCTAAACGTCTCCCATGCCTTCCACTCGCCGCTAGTGGAAGCAATGTTGGACTCTTTCTTGCAGGTTGCACAAGAGGTCACTTACTCGGAACCTCAAATCAAGCTTATCTCTAATGTAACGGGAACATTGGCAAGCCATGAATCTTGTCCCGATGAACTCCCGATCACCACCGCAGAGTATTGGGTACGTCATGTGCGACAGCCCGTCCGGTTTGCGGCGGGAATGGAGAGCCTTGAGGGTCAAGGGGTAAACGTATTTATAGAAATCGGTCCTAAACCTGTTCTTTTAGGCATGGGACGCGACTGCTTGCCTGAACAAGAGGGACTTTGGTTGCCTAGTTTGCGCCCGAAACAGGATGATTGGCAACAGGTGTTAAGTAGTTTGCGTGATCTATATTTAGCAGGTGTGACCGTAGATTGGAGTAATTTCGATCAGGGGTATGTTCGTCGCCGTGTGCCACTACCGACTTATCCTTGGCAGCGAGAGCGGCATTGGGTAGAGCCAATTATTCGTCACCGGCAATCAGTATTACAAGCCACAAATACCACCAAGCTAACTCGTAACGCCACCGTGGCGCAGCATCCTCTGCTTGGTCAACGGCTGCATTTGTCGCGGACTCAAGAGATTTACTTTCAAACCTTCATCCACTCCGACTTCCCAATATGGGTTGCTGATCATAAAGTATTTGGAAATGTCATCATTCCGGGTGTCGCCTATTTTGAGATGGCACTGGCAGCAGGAAAGACACTTAAACCAGACAGTATATTTTGGCTCGAAGATGTATCCATCGCCCAAGCACTGATTATTCCCAATGAAGGGCAAACTGTGCAAATAGTATTAAGCCCACAGGAAGAGTCAGCTTATTTTTTTGAAATCCTCTCTTTAGAAAAAGAAAACTCTTGGGTGCTTCATGCCTCTGGTAAGCTAGTCGCCCAAGAGCAAGTGCTAGAAACCGAGCCAATTGACTTGATTGCGTTACAGGCACATTGTTCCGAAGAAGTGTCAGTAGATGTGCTATATCAGGAAGAAATGGCGCGTCGGCTGGACATGGGTCCAATGATGCGTGGGGTGAAGCAGATTTGGCGTTATCCACTCTCCTTTGCCAAAAGTCATGATGCGATCGCACTCGCTAAAGTAAGCCTACCAGAAATCTTGCTTCATGAGTCCAATGCCTACCAATTCCATCCTGTAATCTTGGATGCGGGGCTGCAAATGATAACGGTCTCTTATCCTGAAGCAAACCAAGGACAGACTTATGTACCTGTTGGTATAGAGGGTCTACAAGTCTATGGTCGTCCCAGTTCAGAACTTTGGTGTCGCGCCCAATATCGGACTCCTTTGGATACAGATCAAAGGCAGGGTATTGATTTGCTGCCAAAGAAACTCATTGCAGACTTGCATCTATTTGATACCCAGGGTCGTGTGGTTGCCATCATGTTTGGTGTGCAATCTGTCCTTGTGGGACGGGAAGCAATGTTGCGAACTCAAGACGCTTGGCAGAACTGGCTTTATCAAGTCCAGTGGGAACCTCAAGCACGTTTTGGACTTTTACCGAATTACTTGCCAACCCCAGATCAGATTCGCAAGCGGCTGGAAACAAAGTTAGAGACATTGATCATCACAGCTGATTTGGCCAATTATGCGATCGCCTATACCCAACTCGAAAGGTTAAGTCTAGCTTACGTTGTGGCGGCTTTGGGACAAATGGGCTGGCTGTTTCAACCCGGTGAGCGTTTTTCCACCGCCCAGAAGGTATCAGCGTTAGGAGTCATTGATCAACATCGGCAACTATTCGCTCGTTTGCTCGACATTCTAGCCGAAGCAGACATACTCCGCAACGAAAACTCGATGACGACATGGGAAGTCATTTCCTACCCGGAAACGATTGACATCCAGGTACTTCTTAATGAACTCGAAGCCAAAGCAGCAGCAGCCGAGGTAACACTAGTCTCCCGTTGCAGTGCAAAATTGGCCGAAGTATTACAAGGAAAATGTGACCCGATACAGTTGCTCTTTCCCGCAGGAGACACAACAACGTTAAGCAAACTCTATCGTGAAGCCCCAGTTTTGGGTGTTACTAATACTCTAGTCCAAGAAGCGCTTCTTTCCGCACTGGAGCAGTTGCCGCCGGAACGTGGTTGGCGAATTTTAGAGATTGGTGCTGGCACAGGTGGAACTACAGCCTACTTGTTACCCCATCTGCCTGGGGATCAGACAGAATATGTATTTACTGATATTAGTGCCTTTTTTCTTGCTAAAGCGGAAGAGCGTTTTAAAAATTACCCGTTTGTACGTTATCAGGTATTAGATATCGAACAAGCACCACAGGCGCAAGGATTTGAACCCCAAATATACGATTTAATCGTGGCTGCGGATGTCTTGCATGCTACTAGCGACTTGCGTCAAACTCTTGCACATATCCGGCAATTATTAGCACCGGGCGGGATGTTGATCCTGATGGAAGACAGCGAACCCGCACGCTGGGCTGATTTAACCTTTGGCTTAACAGAAGGCTGGTGGAAGTTTACAGACCGTGACTTACGCCCCAACCATCCGCTATTGTCTCCTGAGCAGTGGCAAATCTTGTTGTCAGAAATGGGATTTAGTCAAACAACCGCCTTATGGACAAAAATAGATGGACACCATAAATTGCCTCGGGAGGCGGTGATTGTAGCCCGTAATCAACCAGCTATGAGAACACCGCGAAGATGGCTGCTCTTGGCTGATGAGGAGATTGGCGGATTACTAGCTAAACAGCTACGTGAAGAAGGAGAAGATTGTATACTCCTCTTGCCCGGGGAAAAGTACGCAGAAAAAGACTCGCAAACGTTTACAATCAATCCTGAAAACCTAGAAGAGTGGCAACGTTTGTTGAAGCGATCGCCAAACATACAAGAAATCGTACATTGTTGGAGTATGATTTCAACTAGCTTAGATAGAGGCACTAGTTTAAGTTGCAATAGTACGCTGCATTTAGTTCAAGCACTAGCAAACTATCCAAAAAACCCTCGCCTGTCACTTGTCACCCTAGGCGCACAAGCCGTTAACGAACATCATGTTCAAAATGTAGTTGGATCAGCCCTCTGGGGGATGGGAAAGGTAATTGCACTGGAACACCCAGAGCTACGGGTGGTGCAAGTGGATTTAGACCCCAATGCAAAAGTTGAGATGCAAGTAGAATCGCTTAAAAGCGAACTTTTCGCCACCGAAGAGCCTGTATCAGCAACATCTGCATCTGATCTGCAAACGCGATCGCATGAAAAGCAAATAGCCTTTCGTGAGCAAACACGTTATGTGGCAAGACTTTCGCCCTTAGACCGCCCCAATCTTAGAGAGGAAGGCACACAAGAAGCTTTTACTTTCTGTGATGATGGCAGCTATCTGATTGCTGGTGGTTTAGGCGGACTGGGGTTAGTGGTGGCTCGTTTTCTGGTTACAAATGGGGCTAGACACCTTGTGCTGGTCGGACGACGTGGTGCAAGGGAGGAGCAGCAAGCTCAATTAAGCGAATTAGCGCAACTTGGTGCTTCCGTGAAAGTCGTACAAGCCGATATTGCCGATGCAGAACAACTGGCCCAAGCACTTGCAGCAGCGACCTACCCACCATTACGGGGTGTTATTCACGCGGCAGGTACATTGAACGATGGGATTCTACAGCAGCAAAGTTGGCAAGCTTTTAAAGAAGTGATGAATCCCAAGGTAGCAGGTGCGTGGAACTTACATACACTGACCAAAAATCAACCTTTAGAATTCTTTGTCTTGTTCTCTTCCGCCACCTCTTTGTTAGGTAACGCTGGACAAGCCAATCACGCTGCCGCAAATGCTTTTCTTGATGGGTTAGCCTCCTATCGTCGTCACTTAGGACTACCGAGCCTCTCGATTAATTGGGGGACATGGAGCGAAGTGGGAATTGCGGCTCGACTGGGACTAGATAAGTTGTCTAGCAAACAGGGTGAGGGAAGCATTACGCTAGAAGAGGGCTTACAAATTCTTGAGCAGTTGCTCAAAGACGAGAGTGCGGTGCATCAAGTGGGTGTCATGCCCATCAACTGGCCACAATTCTTAGCCAGGCAATTGACTCCGCGGCCGTTCTTCAGCGATGTGATGAAGAGTATTGACACCTCCCTAGGTAAACTAACCTTGCAGGACAGGGACTCTCGCCCCCAAGGTTACGGGCATAATATTCGAGCGCAATTGGAGAAAGCTCCGCCCAAAGAGGGTCTGACTCTCTTGCAGGTTCATGTTCGGGAGCAGGTGTCCCAAGTTTTGGGGATAGATGCGAAGATACTACTAGCAGAACAAGACGTGGGTTTCTTTACCCTGGGGATGGATTCGCTGACCTCTATCGAGTTAAGAAACAGGTTACAAGCTAGTTTGGGCTGCTCTCTTTCTTCCACTTTGGCTTTTGACTATCCAACACAACAGGCTCTTGTGAATTATCTTGCCAGTGAATTGCTGGGAACCCCTGAGCAGCTACAAGAACCTGAATCTGATGAAGAAGATGAGATATCGTCAATGGATGACATCGTGCAGTTGCTGTCCGCGAAACTAGAGATGGAAATTTAAACCCATGGATGAAAAACTAAGAACATACGAACGATTAATCAAGCAATCTTATCACAAGATAGAGGCTCTGGAAGCTGAAGTTAACAGGTTGAAGCAAACCCAACGTGAACCTATCGCCATCATCGGCATGGGCTGTCGTCTTCCTGGTGCGAATAGTCCAGAAGCGTTTTGGCAGTTGTTGTGTGATGGGGTTGATGCTATTCGTGAGGTACCAAAAAATCGATGGGTTGTTGATGCCTACATAGATGAAAATTTGGACAGCGCAGACAAGATATCAATGCGATTTGGCGGGTTTATCGAGCAACTTGAGAAGTTTGATGCCCAATTCTTTGGCATATCACCGCGAGAAGCGGTTTCTCTTGACCCTCAGCAACGTTTGTTATTAGAAGTAAGTTGGGAAGCACTGGAAAATGCAGCGGTGATACCACCTTCGGCAACGGGCGTATTCGTCGGTATTAGTAACCTTGATTATCGTGAAACGCTCTTGAAGCAAGGAGCAATTGGTACTTATTTTGCTTCGGGTAATGCCCATAGCACAGCCAGTGGTCGCTTGTCTTACTTTCTCGGTCTGACAGGCCCCTGTCTCTCGATAGATACAGCTTGTTCTTCGTCGTTGGTCGCTGTACATCAGTCACTGATAAGTCTGCGCCAGCGAGAATGTGACTTAGCGTTGGTTGGGGGAGTCCATCGGCTGATAGCCCCAGAGGAAAGTGTCTCGTTAGCAAAAGCCCATATGTTATCTCCCGATGGTCGTTGCAAAGTCTTTGATGCGTCGGCAAACGGGTATGTCCGAGCCGAAGGATGTGGCATGATAGTCCTCAAACGATTATCGGACGCGCAAGCTGATGGGGATAAAATCTTGGCGTTGATTCGCGGGTCAGCCATAAATCAAGACGGTCGCACGAGTGGCTTGACCGTTCCAAATGGTCCCCAACAAGCCGACGTGATTCGCCAAGCCCTCGCCAATAGCGGCATAAGACCAGAACAAGTTAACTATGTAGAAGCTCATGGCACAGGGACTTCCCTAGGAGACCCGATTGAGGTCGGCGCGTTGGGAACGATCTTTAATCAACGCTCCCAACCTTTAATTATTGGTTCAGTTAAAACAAATATTGGGCATCTAGAAGCAGCAGCAGGGATTGCTGGACTGATTAAAGTCGTCCTTGCCATGCAGCATGGAGAAATTCCACCTAATTTACACTTTCACCAGCCCAGTCCTCGCATTAACTGGGATAAATTGCCAATCAGCATCCCCACAGAACGAACAGCTTGGCCTACTGGCGATCGCATCGCAGGGATAAGTTCTTTCGGCTTTAGTGGTACTAATTCTCATGTCGTGTTAGAGGAAGCCCCAAAAATAGAGCCGTCTACTTTAGAAATTCATTCAAAGCAGTATGTTTTTACCTTATCAGCAGCGACACCTCAAGCACTACAAGAACTTAGTCAGCGTTATGTAACTTATCTCACTGAACACTTACAAGAGAGTCTGGCGGATATTTGCTTTACAGCCAATACAGGGCGCAAACACTTTAGACATCGCTTTGCAGCAGTAGCAGAGTCTAAAACCCAGTTGCGCCAGCAATTGGAAATGTTTGCCCAATCAGGAGAGGGGCAGGGTAAGACGACCTCTCTTTCAAAAATAGCTTTTCTCTTTACAGGTCAAGGCTCACAGTATGTGGGGATGGGGCAAGAACTTTATCAGATCCAACCCAGCTTCCGGCAAACCATTAACCGATGTGATGAGATTCTTCGTTCACTCTTGGGCAAATCCATCCTTTCCATACTCTATCCTAGCCAAGAAGTGGACGCACCATCCCAAATTGATAAAACCGCTTATACTCAACCCGCTCTTTTTGCTCTGGAATATGCACTGGTGCAGTTGTGGCGCTCGTGGGGCGTTGAGCCTGATGTGGTGATGGGGCATAGTGTGGGAGAATATGTGGCCGCTTGTGTGGCGGGTGTCTTTTCTTTAGAAGATGGTCTCAAACTGATTGCTGAAAGAGGCCGTCTGATGCAAGAATTGCCTGGCAATGGGGCGATGGTGTCAGTCATGACCAGTAAATCCCGCATAGAGCAAGCGATCGCACCTTTCAGCCGCGAGGTTTCTATTGCGTCCGTCAATGGACCAGAGAGTGTAGTTATCTCTGGTAACAGGGAGATATTACAACAGATTACCCAACAGTTGGTTGCTGAAGGCATCAAGACACGCCAACTGAAGGTTTCTCACGCCTTTCACTCGCCATTGATGAAACCAATGTTAGGTCAATTCCGCCGAGTTGCCAACACCATCACCTATCGGCCACCGCAGATTAACCTGATCTCGAATGTCACAGGCCGACGGGTTTATGAAGAAATCGCCACTCCCGATTATTGGGTGAGACATCTGCAAGAGACTGTCCGTTTTGCCGATGGGGTTAACGTGTTACACGCAGCGAATGTCAATTTCATGATCGAAATTGGTCCCAAACCCACACTGCTTGGCATGGTTGAGTTACAAAGTTCTGAGAATTCATCCTCTGCACCCATGATGATGCCCAGTTTGCGTGAGAATCGCAGCGACTGGCAGCAGATGTTGGAGAGCTTGAGTCAACTCTATGTTCATGGCGTTGAGATTGACTGGATCGGTTTTGATAAAGACTATGTGCGAAATAAAGTTGTCCTGCCAACATACCCATGGCAGCGGCAGCGTTATTGGGTAGAATCAGACCAACAGAAGCACGGTATTAAAAATCTGCATCCTCTACTCGATAGGTGCATGAAACTACCGCGTCATCACGAAACAATCTTTGAGAAAGAATTTAGTCTAGAGACATTGCCCTTTCTTGATGACTACCGCATTTATGGTTCAATTGTGTCGCCAAGTGCAAGCTATCTATCAATGATACTTAGTATTGCTGAGTCAGATGCAAATGGTTATTTAAATGGAGGGAATAGTACAAAGCAAACCACTTATTTGCTAAAAGATGTGACCTTCCCAGTCCCCCTTATGATCCCTGATCAAGCGATTCGTACGGTGCAAGTCGCTTGTTCTGTCTATTCTGCTGCGTCATTTAAGCGTGGCGACAAGACGCAGTTTGAATTGTTCAGTTTTGCTGAGAATTTACCTGAAAGTAGCAGTACAAATGCTGATTTTCAGACACCCATTATTCATGCCAAAGGGCAATTTAAGCTTGAAAATACAGCACCTCCTAGAGTGGAGCTAGAGGAACTACAAGCACGTTGTCCGCGAGAAATTGAGCGCGATCCATTCTATCAAACATTCACAGACAAAGGTTTTGTTTTTGGATCTCGTTTTCGCTGGTTAGAACAAGTCTGGGTGGGCGATGGAGAAGCATTGGCGCGTCTGCAAAAACCGGAAAGCATTGAATCGTTCAACGGATATGTGATTCATCCCAGTTTGTTGGATGCGTGTACACAAGTCCCATTTGCAATTTCGTCTAGTGATGAAAATGGGAAATCAGAAACAACAATGCCCTTTGCGCTGAATGAGCTACGTTGTTATCAGCCTGCAAGCGGACAAACTTGGTGGGTTCATGCAATAGAAAAAGATAGATATACATGGGATGTTTCTCTGTTTGATGAGAGCGGGCAAGTCATTGCGGAATTCATAGGATTAGAAGTTCGTGTTGCTATGCCCGAAGCCATACTAGGGGTAGACTTTTGGCATAACTGGCTCTATAGAGTTGATTGGCGATCGCAACCTCTACGAATCCCGGAGGTGCTGGATATTAATATTAATAAGACAGGTGCAGAAACATGGCTTCTTTTTGCACAACCAGAAGGAATAGGGGCGGACTTAGCAGCACATTTGCAGAGCCAAGGAAAGCACTGTGTTTTTGTAGTGCCTGGGAGCGAGTATACAGTGACTGAAAAACACATTGCAGGCACTGGACATCTTGATGATGCTGCCCTCGATGGTGTGACGACACTGACAAAAGTTGTCACGCTCAATCCTGCTTCTCTTCATGACTATAAATATTTTCTGGAAACTCTAACGGAGAGTGGATTGCCTTGTCAACATATACTCTATCTGTGGAATCGTCATGATTTAACAAATGCTTCTAATCATCGGACAGAATTAAGTGTGCCAGATATCGTCCTAAACTTATGTGCTGGTCTTATTCATTTGGTACAAGCCCTCAGCGATATAGGGTGGGAACCCAAACTATGGCTAATTACACAAAATAGTCAAGCAGTTGGTGGTGACTTAGGGAATTTACAGATCGAACAAGCCCCCTTATGGGCATTGGGTCGAAGCATCCGCGCCGAACACCCTGAATTTGATTGCCGTTGTTTGGATTTTGATACGCTCTTAAATGTCGCACCACTCTTATTGAATGAGATGCAAGCCACAGAGCATGAATCTCAAATTGCTTACCGAAATAAAATGCGCTATGTTGCACGGCTAATTCGTGATCAATCAGAACCTCATGCGCTAATTCAAACCGAAATCCGTCCCGATAGTGGCTATTTGATCACAGGTGGATTAGGCGGTTTAGGATTGCAGGTGGCACTCGCGCTTGCGGATGCTGGGGCAAGGCACTTGATTCTCAACAGTCGTCGTGGCACGGTCTCAAAAGCAGCCCAGTTGATTATCGACCGACTACGCCAAAAGGATGTTAGGGTTGATTTGATTGCGGCAGATGTCTCTGATGCAGCAGATAGTGAACGACTCTTAGTAGAAAGTCGGCGCAAGACCTCTCTTCGAGGGATTGTCCATGCGGCGGGCGTTTTGGATGATGGCATCCTGCTCCAACAAAATCGAGAGCGTTTTGAAAAAGTGATGGCGGCCAAGGTGCGCGGAGCTTGGCATCTAGACCAACAGAGCCAAACCCTTGACTTAGATTTCTTTGTCGCGTTCTCATCTGTTGCGTCGCTCATAGAAGAACCAGGACAAGCCAATTACGCCGCAGCGAATGCGTTTTTGGATTCATTAATGTATTATCGTCACATAAAGGGATCTAATAGCTTGAGTATCAACTGGGGGGCTTGGGCAGAAGTGGGCATGGCAGCCAATTTATCATGGGAACAACGGGGAATCGCGGCAATTTCTCCAAAGCAAGGGAGGCATATTCTCGTCCAACTTATTCAAAAACTTAATCAGCATACAATCCCCCAAGTTGCTGTACAACCGACTAATTGGGCTGAATATCTATCCCATGATGGCGTGAATATGCCATTCTATGAATATTTTACACACCACTTGCGTAACGAAAAAGAAGCCAAATTGCGGCAAACAGCAGGCAGCACCTCAGAGGAAGTCAGTCTGCGGCAACAGCTTCAAACACTCTCAGAGACAGACCGGGATGCCCTTTTGATGGAACATCTTCAAAAAACTGCGATCAGAGTTCTCGGTTTGGCATCTAATCAAAAAATTGATCCCTATCAGGGATTGATGAATATGGGACTAGACTCTTTGATGGCGGTTGAATTTCGGAATCACTTGACACGTAGTTTAGAACGCCCTCTGCCAGCCACTCTGCTCTTTAATTGCCCAACACTTGATTCATTGCATGATTACCTAGTCGCAAAAATGTTTGATGATGCCCCTCAGAAGGCAGAGCAAATGGCACAACCAACAACACAGACAGCACACAGCATATCAATAGAATCCAAAATAGATGATAACGAAAGCGTGGATGACATTGCACAAATGCTGGCACAAGCACTCAATATCGCCTTTGAGTAGCAATGGGCAGCCCTTAACCTTTCAAGGTGACTAATCAATAGACCTCTTGCACAATTGTTTCTGTGGTACAATAAATAGTTTTAGGTTTTATGTATATTTGGGTGTTGTTGCGATAGCTACGCTCGCCGAAGGCATCACAAATTCAAAGATAGGCGTGTGATTCTAACTTTTAGCTAAAATTAAGCCAACCCTTATTTATAACATAAAATGAATTCTACAAGAGGTCTAATTTACTGAACAATCTTCATTGTTTACAATGTCGTGCTGTTCTCGGGGATAAATGAGCAATCGTACAGAAAGTTACGCTAAGGCTGCAACCGTTGCTGAATAAGCATTCTGTTAATTTGATTGTCAACAGATATACTCATTCTCAACGGACGGTTTTTTTGTAATATGGAAGCTGGTAATTCTTTTTGCTCCACTTGAAATTGACTAACAAGTTCAGCGATACCTACGGAGCGCATCGCTATCGCTCGTCTTTTCTATGGTTTTAGTTTTCCCACTAGAATTAATGAGAAAGCGATAGCGATGCTCACCGCAGGTATCGCAGGTATCGCAAAAAAGATATTTATGGAATTATCTCAATCATTTGATTTCAACTTACTCGCTAATTTTTTATCTAATGTTACTAACTCAATTTGATGATACTTAGCTGTAGCCGCAATAATAGAATCTGGTAATTTTGTTTTATGGGTATATCTAAAATTAATAGTTTCGTCCTCAATTTCTGATGTAATTGCTAAATAAGTCATCTGATTTAATAAAGATTTAATCGCTTCTTTTTCTGTAGAACTTATAGAAGGAAAGCTCAGTAACTCCATCCGAGTTATAGCACTATAAGCACATTCATTAACTTTAATCAGCTTATCTTTTAGCAGATTTAAAATTATTAAATCACGTTGAAATAGCCCAATTAAAATATTTGTATCTAACAGATACTTAAGTCCATTCATCGCGTAATACTCTTTGTAACTCTAAGGGGTCTTGATTTTGAAATACAGGAAACTCAGGTAAATCATTAACTATATTTACCAATAATTGAGATGATTGTTTTTGTCGTTCTACTAATAACATTTTTTTGATAGTTTCTTGGACAACCATTTCCATATTGGGCAACTCTAAAAGTTGTTTTCCTAACTCATCAGGTAACTCGATCACAACTTGCATAAATTTTATTCTCCTAACATGGTGGCTCAATTGCCAATTCATCACAGAATAAACTGATTTTAACATCAGTTACTTTACTTTGCTTCAAATAACCCCGACTTCTTTGACCACTGATGTCCCCAACTACAACTAACGACACATTGAGCAATTATTCGCCTTAACAATCTTTCCATGTAATATACCGTCAATTCAACATTTTTACCGCGTATTACATGGAGAAAATTAGTTTTCTACTTTGGTTGCATTTTGAAGCATAAAATTAACCCCTACGTTGCGAAGCATATCTTGACCAAAAAGCTCATTTTATGATTCAAGTCATAATGATGCAGCCCAATCCCTAGATAAATATTGTCAATACTCACGACATCAAAATATCAATATATCGCAAAGAAGACATTGCTAAAATTTGGAAATATCAAACAAGCTCAACTGCCCCACCGATATATTACCCTTGCTGCCCCGATGGTAATTAAGATGACAACGAGGACATAAAGCAACTAAATTTTCAGGTCTGTTGTCGGAGGGGTCCCTGTTCCAATGATGTACTTGTAAATAAGTACGGCGTTGGGGTTTTTCATCGGGACGTAAAACCTGACCACATTTTTGACAGCACCAATCAGATTTTTCCTTGATGGTTTTGGCTAGTTCTTTCCAATGCTTAGGGTAGTCCATAATAACTATAAAAAACTGGACAACAATATTATACCTGATTCAGCTTTTTTGGGGCATGATAGTTCAATAATTAATAATGGATAATTGACAATGACCTCTCCCTGAAGAAAAGAGGATTGAAGCCAACGAAAATTTTTGGATTTTTTCTTCTTAAAAGTTGAAAGGAGAGGTCTTAAACCGAATTGATTAATTTTCAGTTATCCATTGATAACGATATTTTCAGGAAATAATACCATTTTTATATAAAGTTGCACAGAATGATTCTTGAATTAACAATGTTTTCTGCCCCCTAATTATATGCAACTTCACATTAGATTGGTATATGGATGCCTAAGCCAGGTATAAACCTTATTTATTTCTTTAGCCGACCAGTATTCAATCCCATCACTGAATAATTATTTACCACTCCTGCTAGATTTTGAAACTAGAAGGAGTGTGGTTTTGTGGTGAACCAAAACCAACAGCTACCGCTGCATTGAATGGATCAATTAATGGAATTAAGGCAGCGATTATGCTCCAAACTCTTCCTACTTTCCTGACCACCAATTCTTTTCCCTTCCAATTTACTCAACAGCAGCAAAAAGCCTTAGATAAAATGTGGACTTTTGTGCAACCAACTATCACGGCTGCTTTATTTCTATTAGTAGGATATGCCGGCACAGGTAAATCAACAATTGTTTTCCAACTCGTTAAAGTTCTTGTGGCTACAGGTAAACGAGTTGTCTTGACTGCACCCACGAATAAAGCTGTAGGTGTACTGCGACGCATGGCGGCTGAAAATGGGGTAACTGGTGTGGAATTCTTTACTATTCACCAATTACTAGGACTAGGAATGGTGACTAGAGGTAAAGAAAAAATACTTGACCAAATAGGACCATGTTACATCAACTTATTTGATGTTGTCTTTATTGATGAATGTTCCATGATTGGTAAACAACTGTGGCACTGGATTGAAAATGTGGCTAATCAATCGTCTACCTGGACAAAAATCAAAATTATTCTCATGGGCGACCCGGCACAATTAAATCCAGTTAATGAAGGAAAATCTCTCAGCTTTCAAGTAGCAAATAAAGCCGTATTAACTCAAGTTGTCCGTCAAGGAATTGATAGCCCTTTACTAGAGTTTGTAACGGCTTCTCGCTATGCAGTAACTAAAAGTAAATTGCCATTTGCCCCATTTTCCAAATATCTACCTGATAAAAGTAACGGGGCGCTCATGGTTAAATCTCAAACTTTACTGCGCTATGCCTGCAAAAAGATGTCTAAGGAGTTTGTTAATAATCCAGATTGTTTTCGCATTTTATCTTGGACAAATGCTCAAGTAGACTTTTATAATCAACAGATTCGGACATATTTATATGGTAAGAATACCAACCGATTTATCTCTGGAGAAAGATTAATTACTAGAGATCCGGTGATATCTCCTGATGGTAAAACTGCTATTCTTTCCACATCTACAGAATTTAATGTTTTAGATGTGTTTGAAGACCGTTACAATAATTATGGTAGTTGGAGATTGAAGGTAGAAACAGATGAAGGAATCGTGCGTCAAATCTACGTTTTACATGAAGATGAAGAGAAACGATTTCACCAAGAAACCAAACGCTTGCTCAAAAGTGCCAAGCGCAATCCCTTTCTTTGGAAACAATACTATAAACATTTAGAGCAGTTTGCTAATATCAGAAATTGCTTTGCCTTAACTGTTCACAATAGTCAAGGTAGCACTTTCTTGGAAGCGGGTATTGATGGTCAAGATTTAAGTAAGCGATTGAATCCAGAACGAGGAGATGACGGTAAATCAATTCTAGCTAAAATTAAGGAGTTTAATCGGTTGTATTATGTGGCTAGTTCACGGGCTAGACAAAGAATTTTGGTAATTCGGTGATGACCATAATTTGGGGAATTTGAGAGAATTAATTTTCTGTTTATTCGGGTTATTGCTCTAAATATTGATTGGACATTTTCATCCATTCTTCGGGAGAAATTGCTTCAATCTCTTGCTTACGTTGCTGGACTTCGCAATTATCATTGTCATTGCGTTCACCGCTTCCAGGCATTTTCAGTTTTTTAGCAAGTTGACGAATATTAATTTGTTGCTTGACAGTATTCCGCCAGTTGTCCCGATTGATGAAATCCAGCTTTTTACAAATATTGGGAATAAAGCGCGTATCAAAATTTTGAATTGGTACGTCCTTCCATCGTTGAGTTGCGTCACAACTGGCTTCTTGGCAAAGTACCCATTTATCCCGGTTTGGGTTGTACTTTGGCATAATTAATTGAACTAAATGCTGCGAGACTAAACCAGAATCTTGGCAACAGAAACATCGCCACCGAGGATAGAAAATTTCTTCCTCTTGCTGTTCCTCTTCAGGACGCAAAGGAATGGGTTCAAATTGCGGTAAGTCATCAATCATAAAAATATAGGGTATGCGTGAAATGAACGTGTCTGTTGACTCTAAGACTGTCAAGTTTGACCCCATATCAAGTTATTAGCATTCGCCCAGTTAAAAAATTCTCGTCGTTCTTTTTCTTCTTGATTGTTCTCAGCGTAAAAACCAAATTGTCCAAGAGAGCGAATTTTGGAGATCCATTCATCTCGACGGGGATGGTTCTCCCATTTTTGCTGCTGAACTTGAGGAATTTTCCCCTGTACTTTCATCCACTCGGCTAATATCTCTTGCCAATGTGTCTCTATCCACTTATGGGGAAGTTCTGGAGGTTTAGGGAGTTTTTTTCGCTTTTTCTAACCCAAACTTCAAAAAACTCTCTCTCTCGCTGTCTGAGAGAGAGTTTGTATAGTCTGAATAAGTCTGTTTAGTCTGAGGAGAATGGGAATCCTTGCTAGGAGAGGGTTTTGGCGGTTGATTTTCGCATTTTTGAGAATCTTGTCTCATTTCTGAAACTGGAGTCTCATTTTTGAAACTACTTTCGCATTTTTGAGAATTCTGTCTCATTTCTGAAACTGGAGTCTCATTTTTGAGACTGGATACACCTTTGAGATTGCGAATACTGATACCTTTATCTTGAAAGTCAAATAATTCCAGCTCTTGGAATTTGGCAATCGCTCTGTAGTATGTAGCTTTGCTCACTTGGCACTCTGTCATAACTACTAAGGTGTCAATATCCTGATAGACATCTCCCCAAGGTTCAATTTCAATCAGGTAGCTCCAGATCCTCCATTCAGCAGCAGTCAGTTTTGCTTGACGGAGGACTTTGGCGATTTCAGGAGTAACAGGATAAAATCTGCCTTTAATATTCATCCTGCACCTCCTTAAATACGACCAAAATAGACGATTTTAAGCAATTAGCTAGAATTAGCACCGTTTTTTCCAGACTGCACACTCTAAATAAACAAAGCATCTTTTGAGGCTCTGGATGGTAGAGAAAAGACGGCTTTGGTAGTGCGAGTTCACAATAAGCTCTCCAGCATTCTTGATACTGGGGAGGATAGAACCCACCCTGTAATTTTGAGATTCCCTGTGTCATAATCTGTTGGATAAATTTCTCTGCCCTGCCCCTGTTCACCTAAACTGGGTTGATTTTTTAGATAAATTCAACAAGAATGCTCCTGCTACACCGCTGGCGATTAGCTGTGGAAGAGTGTCAATTAGTCATTGCTAAAGCACAAAAAATGCCTTATTGTAACTGATGCTTATTTGTTGATGTTGATCTAACATTGAATTGGAGGTTTCTAATCTTTTAATTAGCCTATCGCTGTATAAAGTAACCGTCAATTAGCCAATCAGCTAATTTTAGTAATGAAAGTTAATAATTCTGCCTCGGCTATTTCTTGCTCTGTGCCCGTTAATCATTCGGCTTCAGCTAGTTCTTACTCAGTGTCCCCCCTGTCCCAGTCCTTTGATGCGACAATAAAACGGTATAGGATTAGTGCCAAACAGTTGTCTGGCGAAACCAAGGTTTCAGAAAATCACATTTCCGAGTTTCGGCGGGGAAAATGCGACGTTAGCACTACCACCCTGTCAAAGTTGTTGGATGGTATGGAAGTTTTAGCTCCTGGTTCTAAACAATTCTTTTATCAACTGGTGTTAGGTAAAGAAAATCAGTCACCCAAATCCGTCAAGCGCTCTCTGGTTGAAGTGATTCAAACTGCGGATGAGGAGGAACTATTAGATGCGATGGCTGAAATTACCAGTCGTTTTCGTTCTCTCCGTGCCTTTGCAGATGTTTCTTCTGCCCAATCTTTGATAAATGTAAATAATTGCGCTTGATATCTTGATGCAGAGATTTACACAGAGAATATTAGTCTGATCCTTTAGGCATAACAATTCAAATCAAGCTTAAATTTATTTAAAATCTTAATTGTGTAGGCAGACTGAACAGAGAGAGAAAAATAAAGAAAGCTTTGCCAAAACGAATTGTGTTGAATTTGGCTGCTTTAAAACTTAAACAGTAAAACTAAATAGCCAATATTCCTCTTTCCTTTGTATTCGCTCAATCAATGGGGCGGACTACCTATTCGGGAAGGATTTTAAAGGATTTTATGCCATTTGAGGCTTATCATTAAAGGATTTACCCCGGATTATTGAGCGGTTACATTTCTTTTATGTCACTCTCCGAAAATAAACATAAAAGGCAACTTTTAAACCTTTTACTGAGGCGGTTGGTGGCTTTATTTTCTAATATGATAAATGTCATCATTGTATCACTTCTTTAAACTAAAACTCTCCTATCAATACCTTCACCAAAACCCTATTGATATCGTAACGATTTTATTGAGTATCGTTACATATTTTGCTTATTTCACGTCTACCTACTTATTTTCGTACTTTTAATTAGTGCTGAATAATTTTATTTCTGCTACCGCAGTCACCTTTCTAGTAATGACGCACACAGAGATAAATGATTATGACTCAAACAGCATCAAGACAAAAGATAAAGACTGTAAAGCAGACAAAACAAACAAGTGTTGCTAATCCTGAAATAGATAATGAAGTATCAACAGATATCACAAAAATACCTGAAGTTAAAAAGAAGAAATCTACATCTGCAAACTCTGATACTCCAACTGAACCCATCGAAAAGAAGCGGAATAAGCAAAAAAAATCTAAATCAAAGTTAAACCCTCCAATACCCAGAGAATTAGGCATGGAGGTAATATGTGAACAAGCTAAATTTTACGATGCTCTCTTTTTAGTGAATTGTGCTACTCCAGCTAAACCTAGTCATCCTATTCTTGCCAATGTCCTCATAATTGCAGATGTGGAAACACAACAGATACATCTAACTGTCACAGATATAGCATTAACAATTCAGGCGAGTTTTGCTGCCCAAGTGTTATTAAAGGGTGAAATTACTGTACCAGTGCAAATTTTATTGGAGATAGTCAAGCATTGCCCTAATGGTACTATTTCTCTGAATAGTCAAACTCAAATTACTCAAATTACTGATGATGATAAGCAACAAACAAAAAATCCTCAATCTACTGATGATGATAAGCCACAAACAAAAATCTGCTGTTTGTGCTTATCTGATGCTGATGGTAAGTATGAAATTAGAGGCATTAGTGCTGAAGAATTCCCACCTACTAACATAATTGATGCTACTCCTGTGTCTTTAGCAACAACAATTTTCAAAGATGGTTTGAAAGGTGTACTTTATGCAGTCAGCACTGATGAAAATAAATATATCTTGACTGGAGTTCATCTCCAACTGGCACAGGAGAAGTTAAAGTTTATTGGTACTGATGGTCATCGGGTTGCTATTACTGAACTTTACACTCACCGAATTGGCAGAAAACCTCGTCAACAAGTTTCATCTCAAGAAATTCAATCTCAAGAAGTTCAATCTCAACAAGTGCCATCTGAGGAAATTATGCAATTTACTCTTCCTGGTCGTGTAGTTAGAGAAATAGCGCGTAACTTAAATGATGATGTGAAATCTATTAATCTACTGTATGATGCCCAAAGTAATCGCTTGGGTTTTGCTTGGGAAGATGTCGTTCTTAGCTGTCAAGTTGTGGAAGGAATTTATCCTGATTGTGAGCAGTTATTAACTAAATTCAGCTTTGAGAAAGAAGTAATTTTAGAAAAAGCACCGTTAGTTAAAGCACTGGAACGGTTATCTGTGTTAACAGATAAGAAAGAGAAAGGAATTTATTTGCAGTTTGATGGCAATTTACAACAGTTACGGTTATCTATTGAACGAGAATTTGGCAAAGGTGATCAGGTGATTGTTGCTAATTTACCAACAGAAATGATGTTGAATATCCAGTTTAATCTCAAGTATTTAATCGAAGCTGCTAAAGCAATTCCTAGTTCAAGTGTCAAAATGCACTTACAGCAGTCAGATCATCCCGCTATGTTAGTTCCTGATGGAGATAGAGCAAATCCAGAAGTGGAAATGTCCATGCGTCATGTCTTGCTGCCATTGTATATTCCAAAAACATCATAATTGTGAATTTGTGGCTGTAAATCCGGCAAATTAGCTGAGGTTTAGAGGTAAAAATAATGATAGCGGTTGCCATGATTTCGCCGCCCAAACTATCAATAGTGGTGTTGGTGTAGGCAATCGCCCCAAATGCCCATTGATGACCAAATTTGATTGGATATGATGTTAGGGTAGACTTCGTTTGTGTAGTCACGTATTGGTGAACTAACCTATTGATGTTGAGTATCTAGGGAACGGTAACTTTCTTGATGTTGAAGAGCGCTAGAAGTTATTCTTCCCGAAGCATCAAATGCAATTTTCGTTTGTGTCATATCACCTAATTCACCAATATCTAAATGAATCTTCTTTTGTCCATTATTTGCCACTTGCAGATTTAACTATTCTTGACGTTGATAAGGATATTTATACTCATAATTCTATATCACCACAAATCAAAGAATTAATTAGATCACCAGTAATAGGTATATCACTAAGCAATCTAATTAAAGTTGGTTCTAACTGACTTTTTTTATCTAGGATAAAGGTGTTTTCATTGGAGAATTTTCTAATTACTTCAGGATTATGAGAAGTTACTAAAATTTGGCCACTATCCTTAAATGAACGTCTCAGAGATGTGATAAAATGACCTACTTCTGAGATAGAGAGATAATTATCAGGTTCATCCCAAAAGCAAAAAACTGACTCATAAAATTTATTAGCTGCTAATACTACAGCACAAAGAAAAAAGCATTTTTCACCATCAGATAAATCTTGAAAATTAACATTCAAGGTTGCATTATTTTCGGCAAATCTCACAATTAAACTTTTGAAGTCTTTACCAATAAGTTCATTCAGAAAATCTTGAAAATCGGGCATGACTTCCCGTAAATATTTATCAACGTCTCTATAGACCGCAGGATATCTACCAAGTAAACCAGAGAACCATTCTCCAATATTTGCACCATCTCTGTTTGGTTGTAAAGTTTCTCCGTGGGAATCTCCAGTCATTAAACTAGGAATTGGTGCTAGAATAATTATATGAGCCAGCCAATTTTTGAAAGTATGAAGTGGATCTGTTTCTGATTGCTCTTGAATGACTGGAAGAGCTACTAAATGCCAATCTACTAAAAACTGAGATTCACGATTTTGTGAACTACTACAAAGAGTAACTTGTGCTTCTTTACGAGAGTAAATTCGATTTCCTGCAACTAAAAGTTGTTCTTCAAAAACTCGCAGTTCTTTACATTTTTCTGGCAACTCCAAGACCAGGATATATTTATATAATTTCTCCTCAAGTAATACTTCTATTTCCAAGCGAATGGGAACATCATACCTGCCACGAGTAAAATCTTTAGACTTTACAAGTTGACCAACTCTATTTATACCTCTACCAATAGATTGAAATACCTCTAATGCAGTTGCAATAGTTGATTTACCTGTACCATTTTTTCCAATCAAGAGAGCAGATGACATCTCCTTCATGGTCAGTTCAAAATTTTCTAAACATCTGAAGTTGTGTACATATAGTCTTTGGAGCATAATCAAATAATTTTACGGAATGGCAAGTGAAAAACTTTTTGAAGGGATATACCAATTATAGGTTCATTCTTGCAAAACTTGATGCAGCACTTCACCGTTTTTAATTTGTAGCTTGATAGTTGTAAAATGAGACATAAAAAATTAACTCCTACAACCATCAAATAACAATCCTGTAAATCCTATAATCCTGGTGATCGTGATTCTGACAATTTAGGTTTATAATTGATATAGAGTGAAATATTAACTACAACCTAGTAAACAACATAGATAATTATGAATGTACAACTTGTTGACTCCCTTGTAGAAATTGTTTCTAAATTAACTCCCGAAGATCAGAAACTTTTTCTGTCTAAACTTTCTCATAGAAACATTATTCCAGCAGCAGAACAACAAAATTTAACCTCAACAGAAAAAGCCACAAAGTTTCAAGAATGGTTATCTCAGTTTCCTCAAAGTAGTATTACCCTATCGGATGAAGCACTGCGTCGAGAAAATATTTATGATGATAGAGGCATATGAAAAGCTATTTACTTGATACCAATATTATTCTTAGATTTACAAATTCCCAATCTCTGGAATATAACCTGATAAGCAATGCTATTTCTCAAATTTTATTACAAGGTAGTCAATGTTTTATTACCTCTCAAGTAATCATTGAATTTTGGGTTGTTGCTACTCGTCCTGTTAATGTCAATGGATTAGGATGGACTGTAGACCAAACAACTCAAGCAGTACAGATGTTAATAAATCAATTTGATTTTCTAGAAGAAACACCAGATGTATTTTCTATTTGGTTGAACTTAGTAACAACATATAATATTTCTGGTAAACGCACTCACGATATACACATATTAGCCGTGATGCTTGCTCATAATATCAGTCATATTTTAACTTTAAACCCCAAAGATTTTATAGCTGTTCCCGAAATTACGATTATTCATCCTCAAAATATTAATGGCTAAGAATATTGTGAATGCAATTATCCTGTAAATCCTTTAATCTTGCAAATCGTGATTCGGGCTACAATTCTACACCCAAGACTTGCAAAATGTCTTTAACGGGTGCTTTTTCTTGCTCTAACTGTTCAACTCGATGTATTAACCGCTTAGGAATGTACTTAGAAGATTTTACTAAGCGATCGCCTTGAGTCCAAAACTCAAAATGATAATAAGCCTGTGGATAATCCTTGCCTTTTTTGGTAATGTGCGCCAGTGAATGTTACCGCTCCCCTCTCCTTTATGCCGCCGCATTTTACTAGGGCTGTCATTACTAGGGGCGATATCAGAATTACTAGGGCTTAACTGGATATCCCCTAGTAAATTACTAGGGCTGTTATTACTAGGGAAGATATCGGAATTACTAGGGCTTAACTGGATATCCCCTAGTAAATTACTAGGGCTGTTATTACTAGGGGAGATATCGGAATTACTAGGGCTTAATGGGATATCCCCTAGTAAATTACTAGGGCTGTTGTTACTAGGGGTTACAGAAATGCCTAAAAGAAGCAGAATTTCTGGAACTGGACGTTTAGCAGCCTCAGCTTCTTGAATATCCCCCAGTAATTTGTTAGGTATGTATCTAGTCTTTTTCTGACCGTGTTCTTTCCAGTGATAATAAGCCTGTTGGTAATCTTTACCATTCTTGGTGACGGTGCGCCAATAAATAAACCCGTTACCATCGCCCTTTCGTCGGCGATTTTTACTAGGGGATATCTCTAACTGTTCCCTATTTTTACTAGGGGTATTGTCCATATGCTCTAGTAAAATGCCATAACCCGCGCATCTTTAGGGATTTAGCGATGGCGCTTAGACTCGGAGTGGATTCTGAAAGTACCAAAGAGCCAAAAGCAATCACATTTGTTGGCAAAGATCGCCTCCAGAACTGTAGGAAGCGCAATCGCTCTAATTGATGACCGGCAATACAGGTAATAAAATTAACAGGTAAAAAGTTAATCATCCTCCTTGACCCTTTGCGCTTCAAACAAATCTTCAATAGTGCAATCCAGTGTTTTACAAAGTTTGGCTAGTTTCACGAAGGTTTCGATCCCTCCTCGATCTCGCTCCCAGTTACGAACAGTTGAGGGGTCAACACCAACTAAATCAGCTAGTTGGCGCTGAGTCAGATTTTTTTGTTTTCGCAGTTGGGCGACTTTGGAGACGTAAATTTTTTTCATAAGACCTCGCGGTAAGCGGGAAACTCAGTCATTTTAGTGCTGAGAGGGAAGCGACACGGGCGGTTTTAACCGCCGTAATAATTAGACTTGTTGATCGTCGAATCAACTTAACTTTTTTAACAGTGCATTGTCCTAATCTTTTCCAATTAGCGTCACTAACAGAGACTGCTTTTTCAGTATCTCCGCTAACCCAACCAAAGAAAGTTTTACTTCCTTGAGTGGCTTCCACAAAGTCACCTTTTCTAAAGCCATGACGAGTTGTAGTGCCTCCATATTTCCGACGATTACCACCTTTACTAAAAGTCATCAAATGTAATTGTCTACGACTAATTGGAGGACGACGCACAATAGTGAATTGAGACTCTGTGGTATCAACCTCTCCTGTCCAGGACGCACCATGATTTTTAGATCCTTCCCACGACTGGTATTTAACAAATTCAGAACAGGCTAACGTTACTGCATCAACAGCGTGTGTTTCTGGTATTTGTAAAGATTTATCGGATTTTTCTTTATGCAATCCCAGATGCTTACGAAGGTTTGAGGTTTCCCATCCCTTCTTTAAAACGACATTTGTAAGTTTTGATAGTCGGACAATTTGGTATCTCTGTCCAACCATGACGGGGCTAAAGCCTTTATTACCTGGTGCTTCAACCTCTTCAATAACAATTGTTTTTATTGGGTAAAGTTGGAGGAGTAAACTAATTACTCGATATTCCAAGTCTTTGTTTGCTCTAATACTTGGAGGCAACTTTGAGCCACGACGATTATCAAATCTTGCTTGACGATGATTGCGTTTGTTGAATGATAGCTTTCTATTAATTCGCCTTCCTCGCCTATTACGCCGCATCATTGATCGTTGATCCATTCGGTCTTTGACCGTTTTGAAAGGCAAAACTAAATGCAACATTTGCAAGGTGAACTTTTTGGACTGAACCGCTATACCTGAAAAGAGTTTACCAGGGTCTAAACCAAGAACTATTTCTTGCGTTTCAGTATTACTTGATTCGGCTAATAACTGGACATAGAAAATGCCAAGTTTATCGAATTTGCCGATTGCTTTACCGCATTTGATCCATCGTCTTGCTCGACTAGGTTTAGTTGGCATTAATGGCGTATTGTCTACTGAAATTACGGGTACTCGCATAAAGAGAGGTAGAGTCGAGGGCGGGTATTATCCCGCGCCCCTCTCTGTTAAATCTGGGCGTGCAGCTTTCACTGCACCCAGCTTCCGATGTTCTTAGCTTTCGTTTTTGCTCATGTGAATATAATCGTGGCAGCTTTCATGAATTGCTAGAAGGTTGTTTGGTTTCCAATTGTTATGATTGGCATCAACATGATGTAAGTGTACCTTCTCATCATTGAGCATTTTAAGACCACAATGACCACATTTATGGCTTTGCCGTTTGAGGGCTTTAGAGGTATTGTTGTTATAGAGCTTGCTGTTACGTTCGCTCCAATAACTTAAATCTCCGTCATAAGGTGATTTCTCACCTTTGACATTGATGTGTTTGTTTTCGGAGTAAGGGACTGCTGGAAACGCCTTATCTAGTAATTGCTTACTGGTATAGCGATTCTGTTTAGTTTCCTTGTTGAATACCCTAAATGCTCTGTTTTGGATGTGAAATAACGAGTTTCTTGACCCGTCCATCTTGCAGAAGCGGTGGTAATTCCTCCAGCCTCTAACTACAGGGGCTAATTTCTCAGCCTTTGTGGTAGCACCATAATTCGAGTTGTTGACGATGTATTTTACTTTCTTGCGAAAAGATTTAAAATTGTCCACTGATGGAGCGCATCTAAACTTCCCGTTTTTCTGGACTAAAAAGTTCCAGCCGAGGAAATCAAACCCATCTGTCGCGGCGGTTAGCTTTGTCTTTTTCTCGCTGACTTTCATTCCCCGCTCTGCTAAAAACTGACTGATTTTGTCAAGTATTTCTGTGGCATCGTCTTGAGGTCTGAGTATTATCACCATGTCATCCGCGTATCGGATTGTTGGTTCTATTACTTTACTTCCGGCATCTTTATATCTGTGGATGCTTTCAATGCCGTTTAAAGCGATGTTAGCTAGTAGTGGACTTACCACTCCGCCTTGAGGCGTTCCCTGTTCAGGAAATTCTGGGTTGACTCCGGCTTTGAGACATCGGAAAATACCTTGTCTTATGCTCTTGGGAGCTATGAGTCTATCCATGATGGCGGTGTGGTTTATCCTATCAAAGCATTTTTCGATATCGAGTTCTATAACCCTTTTATCTATTCCATTTCGCGCAGAGCATAGGTTTATGAACAGGATTTTCTGTGCGTCATGCGCTGAACGTCCCGTCCTAAACCCGTAGCTCCTAGCATGGAAGGTTGCCTCGTGCGCTGGTTCTAATGCGTATTTGACAAGGCATTGGTAAGCTCTGTCTGCAATAGTAGGGATTTTCAGCATCCTCATCGTACCGTCCTTTTTGGGGATGGGTATTTCTCTTAGTTCCTGGTGTTTCCAGTTGCTAACGGATGCTTTTAGCAGTTCATTAAGCTCAAAGCGTTCCTTAAAGGTAAGGGACTTTTTGCCATCAATTCCTGCGGTCTTTTTACCAGCGTTTAGCTGTGTTACTTGACGGATAGCCATTAATCTCGCTGCGGTTGATTTCAGAATCAGCTTTTGTAGGGACTTAGCTTTGCGCTTGTCTCCAACTTGAACCGCTTTGTACACTCGTTTTTGTAGGCGGAATAAGTTACGGCGGAATTTCTTCCAGGGTAAGGTCTTCCAAGATTCACTAGAGTTGTCTCTGTGTCCAATCATGCTCTGCTCCAGTTTGTGTATTCTGAACACCTCAGACCAATTACGGTCTGTCCTACCCGGATTGAGGGAATTCCGCTGCTCGTCCAGCCTACTTGTAGGGTTCGACCGCCCTTAGACCCTCAATCCGTTTTTATTCGTTCCCTCGGTTGATTATTAGTTCCGTTAGGTGTAGCCATTTCAACCACTGGAATCCCTGGACTCGTACCGCTATGGGACTAAGATGCGGCGGGAATTAACTCCAATGAGGTCGGGTTTTTTGTATTGTGTCCCGCCTCTCGATAAGTTGCTTTTCCAGGCTCTGTTTCACCGTGGGAACTCCCCATTAACGCCAGTGTCACCCCACAACGGATGTCTGATTGCGTCCTGTTCCTAGCTTCGACCTCCCGAAGCCGAGTCGGGTCATCGTAGGCAGATAGGGAGTCATACCTGAGTCTGGCAGATGGGACTTGCACCCATATCAGACCGAGAGTTCAACCTTCTTCTATTGCTAGATTGGGTTGGTTAGCTTATGTACGGGCTGGATACCGTGATTCAGCTAACAACGAATCGCACGGTAGAGTCGAGGGCGGGTATTATCCCGCGCCCCTCTCTGTTAAATCTGGGCGTGCAGCTTTCACTGCACCCAGCTTCCGATGTTCTTAGCTTTCGTTTTTGCTCATGTGAATATAATCGTGGCAGCTTTCATGAATTGCTAGAAGGTTGTTTGGTTTCCAATTGTTATGATTGGCATCAACATGATGTAAGTGTACCTTCTCATCATTGAGCATTTTAAGACCACAATGACCACATTTATGGCTTTGCCGTTTGAGGGCTTTAGAGGTATTGTTGTTATAGAGCTTGCTGTTACGTTCGCTCCAATAACTTAAATCTCCGTCATAAGGTGATTTCTCACCTTTGACATTGATGTGTTTGTTTTCGGAGTAAGGGACTGCTGGAAACGCCTTATCTAGTAATTGCTTACTGGTATAGCGATTCTGTTTAGTTTCCTTGTTGAATACCCTAAATGCTCTGTTTTGGATGTGAAATAACGAGTTTCTTGACCCGTCCATCTTGCAGAAGCGGTGGTAATTCCTCCAGCCTCTAACTACAGGGGCTAATTTCTCAGCCTTTGTGGTAGCACCATAATTCGAGTTGTTGACGATGTATTTTACTTTCTTGCGAAAAGATTTAAAATTGTCCACTGATGGAGCGCATCTAAACTTCCCGTTTTTCTGGACTAAAAAGTTCCAGCCGAGGAAATCAAACCCATCTGTCGCGGCGGTTAGCTTTGTCTTTTTCTCGCTGACTTTCATTCCCCGCTCTGCTAAAAACTGACTGATTTTGTCAAGTATTTCTGTGGCATCGTCTTGAGGTCTGAGTATTATCACCATGTCATCCGCGTATCGGATTGTTGGTTCTATTACTTTACTTCCGGCATCTTTATATCTGTGGATGCTTTCAATGCCGTTTAAAGCGATGTTAGCTAGTAGTGGACTTACCACTCCGCCTTGAGGCGTTCCCTGTTCAGGAAATTCTGGGTTGACTCCGGCTTTGAGACATCGGAAAATACCTTGTCTTATGCTCTTGGGAGCTATGAGTCTATCCATGATGGCGGTGTGGTTTATCCTATCAAAGCATTTTTCGATATCGAGTTCTATAACCCTTTTATCTATTCCATTTCGCGCAGAGCATAGGTTTATGAACAGGATTTTCTGTGCGTCATGCGCTGAACGTCCCGTCCTAAACCCGTAGCTCCTAGCATGGAAGGTTGCCTCGTGCGCTGGTTCTAATGCGTATTTGACAAGGCATTGGTAAGCTCTGTCTGCAATAGTAGGGATTTTCAGCATCCTCATCGTACCGTCCTTTTTGGGGATGGGTATTTCTCTTAGTTCCTGGTGTTTCCAGTTGCTAACGGATGCTTTTAGCAGTTCATTAAGCTCAAAGCGTTCCTTAAAGGTAAGGGACTTTTTGCCATCAATTCCTGCGGTCTTTTTACCAGCGTTTAGCTGTGTTACTTGACGGATAGCCATTAATCTCGCTGCGGTTGATTTCAGAATCAGCTTTTGTAGGGACTTAGCTTTGCGCTTGTCTCCAACTTGAACCGCTTTGTACACTCGTTTTTGTAGGCGGAATAAGTTACGGCGGAATTTCTTCCAGGGTAAGGTCTTCCAAGATTCACTAGAGTTGTCTCTGTGTCCAATCATGCTCTGCTCCAGTTTGTGTATTCTGAACACCTCAGACCAATTACGGTCTGTCCTACCCGGATTGAGGGAATTCCGCTGCTCGTCCAGCCTACTTGTAGGGTTCGACCGCCCTTAGACCCTCAATCCGTTTTTATTCGTTCCCTCGGTTGATTATTAGTTCCGTTAGGTGTAGCCATTTCAACCACTGGAATCCCTGGACTCGTACCGCTATGGGACTAAGATGCGGCGGGAATTAACTCCAATGAGGTCGGGTTTTTTGTATTGTGTCCCGCCTCTCGATAAGTTGCTTTTCCAGGCTCTGTTTCACCGTGGGAACTCCCCATTAACGCCAGTGTCACCCCACAACGGATGTCTGATTGCGTCCTGTTCCTAGCTTCGACCTCCCGAAGCCGAGTCGGGTCATCGTAGGCAGATAGGGAGTCATACCTGAGTCTGGCAGATGGGACTTGCACCCATATCAGACCGAGAGTTCAACCTTCTTCTATTGCTAGATTGGGTTGGTTAGCTTATGTACGGGCTGGATACCGTGATTCAGCTAACAACGAATCGCACTAATCCTTCGAGTAAAGTTTAATGTCCCTTCGCTCAACGCAATCAAGATGTCTTGGCTTTAACCAACGCTATTACAAGATAGCTTGAAGATAATCCGATAGCGTAGCGTGGCGTAAGCCATACTAGAGAAGTATTCGGAAGTTCGTACCAAATTGCGTCTCAATGAGCTAGTCAAACACGTAAGTCTTGATTTCTTACAAGCTCAGTCCCTTTAGGGCTGAGTTATTGACAAATTAATTGCTATCATTAGTATAGCATGAGATTATTAACGCTAGTTAGTTAACACTGCCAAAAATTGAACATACAAAAGGCAACCATAAACCCCTTGATATCATGTTTGTTGCCAGAAAGACCGCATATTAAGGCTATAGGGAATAGAGGAACTTGAAAACAGAAAGCTATATTAAATTGTCAAATTCTTTGTTAAACTTCTTCATCAGTACAGTTAACTAAGTTTAATTAGGTTTGGGGTAAGATGTCAGATGTCAGCAGTCAACTAAGAACAGGAATAGCAAAGATTCTCCAAGGGGTGAATTTATAACTTGTTACTTATGTTGATTTTTTAACGCCGACTTACTTTCAACAAAATGACGATAAATCATATTAGTTAAAAAACAGGTTTACACACTTTGGTTGCTGTACCTCATCAATATGAAAATCAGTGCAAATTTTAACTAAAATTTCACCCCCTTAACAGGGGCAAGAGCGACGAATTAAGATGAATAAATCCTATGTCTACAGTCGCTCTACATCAAAAATATCGCCCCCAAACTTTAGCCGAATTGGTTGGACAACCCTACATTAAAACTGCTCTCACTAATGCTATCAAACACCTGCAAATTGCCCCAGCTTATTTATTAACAGGTTCTAGAGGTACAGGTAAAACTTCAACTGCACGCATATTTGCCAAATCTCTGAATTGCCTCAATACTAAAAAACCAACTGATAAACCTTGTGGAATTTGTCAATCTTGTCGTTCAATTGAAAGTAGCAATAGTTTAGATGTGAGTGAAATTGATGCTGCTTCAAATAATGGTGTAGATGATGCCCGTGCTTTAATTGAACGCTGTACTTTAGCACCAATAGCCGGACGTTATCGAATTTTTATTTTAGATGAATGTCACTGCCTAACCGGTAATGCCTTCAATGCTTTACTCAAGTGTATTGAAGAACCACCACCTCATGTGGTTTTCATTCTCTGCACCACAGAACAGCACAAGGTTTTACCTACCATTGTCAGCCGTTGTCAGGTGTTTAATTTCCGCACTTTATCAATTCAAACAATTGTGCAGCATCTCCGTATTATAGCAGATGCGGAATCTATTTCTATTAATGAAGAGGCATTAAATGCGATCGCTCGACTGAGTGATGGTGGTTTACGAGATGCCCTGCAATTACTCGGTCAAGCCAGTCTTTTAGATGTAGATATCACTGCCCATCATGTCATGGAAATCGTTGGTGGTGTCACAGAAGCAGAGCTAGTGGCTATTTTACAGGCCATCTCTACCAACAACACTTTTAACTTACTGCAAGTCGCTAGAGTTTTGGTAGACTCTGGGAAACCGCCCAAATTGATTATCTCAAATTTACTGCAAACATACCGAGATTTACTGATTATCAAGTCTGCACCCAAGGAACAAGCTTTACTGACTGGTTGTATCAGTTATACTCAACTCAAAGCTTTTGCCAAACACTGGAATTTCGAGACTCTGAATTTGTCCTTAGCAGAGTTACAAAAAGCGGAAAATTATCTGCGGTATACGGTCAATGCAGCGGTGTGGCTGGAGGTTTGTTTACTCAATTTGCTGCCCGGTTTATTGCCTGGGGGTGCAACGAAGACGGTAAATGTGAAACCTGGGCATGATGGCAAATTGTTACCAACTTATGGCACGTACACCATCAACAAGGTAACTGATAAACCTGTGGATGATCCAGGTAAAGATAGCTTGTTACCAGCAGTTGCCACCAATACCACTAATTTAGCGCAAATATGGCAGCAGGTGATGGATAAGGCTAAACCGAACCATCAAAAGCTGTTGGCTCATGCAAATCTGGTGAAATTGCAAGGGTCTAAGGCAATTTTAGAGGTGACACCAGCTTACCTGCAAAAGTTTGAGAATAGCAAAGAAGCGATCGCTAAAATGCTGCAACGAGCTACTCAAAGTCCAAAACCTCTGACTGTGTTGATTAAAACTGCCAATCTCAGTAATAATGGGAGGGTCAGAGGATGATTGTTTTGCTCACGGGTGATGATGAATACGCTATTCAAGAACAGCTAAACCAGTACAAAGCAGAGATTGATTCTCAATGGCTGACTCTATGCTATCACCGATTTCCGGCTGTTCAGCTTGACAAAGCTTTGAGTGTGGCTCGGACTCGTTCCCTGACTGGTGGTAAAAAACTGGTAATTGTGGAAAATTGCCACCTCAAGCAGTGGGGTGATCCTGAGTTGGCCACTTTGCAACAGTTGGTGCAATTGCCTAATTCGACAATGTTGGTGTTTGTGGCGACTAATGTAGATAAGCGGCTAAAGGTTTACAAGCATCTGGTCAAGTATGGGAAGTTGTTGGAGTTTGCGTTGATACCACCTTGGCGGTATGATTTGATTGAACAGGCGATAGTTTCCCTTGCTGCAAAACTCTACACGAACACCACGGATAATGCTGTTACAACTCAGAAAATTAAACTGCTGTTGTCAGAGGATGCAGTGACATATTTAGCACAAGCTATTGGTAATGATATGACCCGTGCAGCTTCTGAGTTACGCAAACTGGATATCTATGCTCAGGGTAGAAAATTAGAGCTTGCGGAGGTACAGGAGTTAGTTCCATGTCAAACTCAGAATAGCCTACAATTGGCTGCGGCTATGCGTGAAGGAAAAAGCCATCAAGTTTTGCAGTTGTTGGATGATTTACTGTCTCGTTGTCAACCTTTAATGGTGATTGTCAGCACTATTTTAACGCAGTTTAGAACTTGGTTATGGGTGAAATCGGCGATTGTTTCTGGGGTGAAGAAGGATGGTGAATTAGCTCAACTTTGTAATATTAGTAATCCTCATCGTATTTACTATTTGCGTCAGGAGGTAGCAAATACAAGTATCAATGCTTTGGCTAAAGCGGTGACTATGATTTTGGATGTAGAGATGTCTATTAAGAGGGGTGGTGATGGTGGGGATTTATTGGTAGTGATTCTTGGTGTTTGTAGGTTGTTTCAGGTAGTTTAATCAGGAGGAAGTTGAGGGATAATTTTGGATTTTAGGTTGGATGTTTGATGTCTGTCTAAAATCCAAATTTAGCTACCGAAGTGCTGTATTGAGTACAAAGGATTTAACTTTAACACCTAATTGTGATAATTGTTCAGCTTGTTTTTCAAACTTTTCTCTTGCTTCATAAATACTGATTTTTGGTGATTTTCCTTTTCTATAATCACTTTTATCCCACTGTTCACAATTAAACCAACCAACTAAGTACATACCATGTTGACAAGTATTATCTTTTAAATAGCGATTAACCAGTTGTTCTTCCATTGCAATATCTAACTCATCATTCCAACTACCTTTTACTTCAATGATAACCGTTATTTGATCTAATACTTCTCCATTTATTTCAATGACAGCATCTACGTGAATGTCTGTTCTTTCTCCTTTACTTCCTCCTTGCTTTCGTCTTAGCTCTACTTCTCTATTAATAATAACACCTCTAGATTTTAAATCCCTTTCAAGATGGAGTTTTACATAATCAGAAAATGTATTTTCGTCCTTTGGTTTATAGCTATTATCCCCTACTTTATCCCAAAGGAATATAGCAGATGGTGTTTCACCTTGTAGTTCTTTCTCCAATGTTTTCAACGATTCAGCAAGGACATTTAAAAGTTCATTACCATCTTGAACAAAACGCTTTTCTGTATTGCTAATAAGTTCAAAAATTTCAGATGAATTGGGAGGATTCCGATTCCATTCTTCACGTCTTCTTATAGTTTGAGCTTCTACTAATACTCTGTTCATCCATGTTAATTCAGGTAATTCCTTACTAATTCGTTGAATTTCTAAGCAAGATTGAGATGTTCCTCTTTCCTTGAGTTGAGTTAAAATACTGTTTCTAAAATCACTTACTCGTTCTCTATTTGTTATCTGATGAACACCTTCATAAACAGGATCTTCATGAGGTGAATATTGCTGAATCATCCAAATATATAAATCTGCTAGTTGTGCTTCAGTAATATTTAAGTTAATACCAAATGAAGGACGATTAGCAACTGCTTCAAAAGTCTTACGTCCAAATTCTGTATTTTGTTGAATAATTGACCAAATTAATGACCAGTCATTAGAACCAGCATTTCCAATTAAAACTCTAGCAGCTAGTAAAGTCCTTTCATATTCTTCAGGTTCTGAAGGTAGTGGATAATAAATTAGACTCTTAGCAAATTCTTTAACTTCTTGAAATTCATGTTTTACAATTTCTTTAATCAATCGTTCAATAATATTTGGTTTAAGTGATTTATCATTTTTGATTTTTTCTAAAATTACAGAATTAAAATTATTATCCCAGCATTTATAAAATTTATTAATATCAAAAAAATTACTATCTTCTTTATTCTCTTTATCAATTATTAAAATTAGTGTGCTAATAGTTTCAGTGGGAGCTTTTATATATGTTTGTCTAACCAATTCCAAGTAATAATCTTCTCTGTAAATATTTGGGTAGCCTACTATAACAGGTGTCCATCTTTGCCAGATTTCATCTGTAATGGTATTCAAAAATTCTGGTAATTCTTTCAATAGTAACAATAACGCTCTACAACCAGCCAACGCTAATCTATTATAACTGTTTGTACCTATCCAGTCATAATCAACTTCATTTTGTTCTAAAAGATATTTCTTAGCACTATCAATAATTCTTATTCGAGTAGATATATCTGCTTCTTTCCAACCTGGAAGTTTAGTTAAATCATATTCTAATAATGAATTAGAATATCTACTATATGGTGTTAAATTCATTTCCATATTTATTTCTGACCAAGCCGATAAATTTCCAGACTCTAAACTCTCCAAAAATATAATAACTCTCTCTTTTGGTGGTTGCTCTAGTAGTGGAGGTTCTTCTTGCTCATTTTTCCAGTATTCTTTCCAATTTTCCAACATTTTATTATTAGCTTTCGTCTTATCAGCTTGATCTGAATTTAACTCAACAGGCTCAAAGTAAGATATAAAATGATTGCGTAGAATTTCATTAGTTTGAGTAGCTGTTAAAATAGCATCTATTTGTTTTGCATCTTGACGGTTAAAAATCCATTCAATTAGTTGTACCCAATTTCTTTGCACTTCCTCACATTTCGTATTTTGCAGTTTATCCAATATCCAAAATATATTTTGATTTAAGAGAATATTTTCTTGGAAATAGCCTTGGGATAATTTGGACTTCTTTGTGTGATCAGAAATCACTAAAACTATATTTTCAAGCAATATTCTTCTTTTTTGACTATCCTGTGAAAGTTGTAATTCAAAATTATACTCACTTTGAGTTATTAATCTCTGGTATACTTTCCATTTTATTAAGGCTATTTTTGCAAAACTCTTTGCAATTCCAGGAATAGAAAAATTTTTCCATGCCTTTAACAAAATTTTATTACTAAGCCTTTCAAATGAATCTAAATCTAAATCTAAATCTAAAGAGTATCTTAACCCTTTATTCTCAAGCCAATTTAGAGCTATCAATAAATCATTAGGTTGAAGTTTTAAAGTAAGTTTATCATCAAGAAAACTCTGATAACCACCAAAGTAATTTACTCTCTTAGGTAGAGTAATAGCATGAAATAACTCTTCTGCCGTTAAATGTTCGGGAAAAATAGCTTCTAAACTATATCCTTTAATTTCATCATTTTCATCTTCTTCAAGATTACTAAGAGCTAAAGGTTTTAACTTTAATTTTGTCTCTGAATTACCAATTGAACAAAGAGCGTTTACAGCATTAACTCTTAAGTATATAGATTGAGATGAGTCCAATGCTAAAATTACTAAATCTTCTTGAAGCTCATCTAATTCACATATTTCAGCAATGTCTATTGCTTCATATCTTGCTGCCAATGACTTGCTAGAATCTTGAATATACGGACGTAGTTGTTCAGGTAATCTGGGATGTTGAAGTTTTTTATAATTAAAATAGTTATTAAAATCTCGATGTAACAGTTTTTCATCATTGTAATTTTTCAGTAAACTATCAACTATTTTTTCTCTGATTTCTCCATTTGTTGGAATGTCACTTCTTAAAAGTACATCTGGATCTGTTTTGATAATTTCTTCAAGACAATCAGTTCTCATACTTGCTAACCAAGCAGCAGTTTCATGAAGTTGAGGAATTAATTTAGATTCTGGATCTCCTTGAGAAACAATTAAACTCATTACTTGAACTAGAGGTATCTTACGCTTATTTAAATACCATGCTGCCAAAAATTCAGCGTAGGTTTGATGAGCAAATCCCATTCTGTTACTACCACGAGAAGAAAATAATCCTGTAATAGATAAAACTTCATCTCTGATATCATTTTCTGTAACTGGAAATTCTTGCTGATTAATGATTTCTTTACCTACACATAAATCTGGAATAGCTATGTCTGAGTTAGGCATTTCTACCATTTCTCTACTTGTCCACATAGCAGTTTTTCTAGCTAAAAGTAAAATGGCTGCAATACGACCTGCTATAATCAAACGTTGATCAGAACTTAAACTACCTCGATACCTTGCTGCTTGACGATCTTCATTGTTCTCTACACATAATTGAAGTAAACCCTGTTTGTATAATTCTTTTTTGGAATCAGGAAAGTTTCCATTTTTTAGGTAAGTATCAGTTAAAAACTTTAATGTGATTGGATTAATAGCGAGTGGGGTAACTTCTTTATCTAAAATTTCTTGTATAAATAATTCATGATTGATGCTTTTTGCCTTCGCTACTTCAATAACATCTACTCTACGCAAAGGAGCAAGTTCATATATTTTTGTATTATCTTCTTTCCATTTTTCTTTTAATTTTTGTTCAAAGGAAATACTTTCTAACCATACAGAAGTTCTACAAGTTATCCGAAAATAAAGGCGTTCAATAGGAACATTATCTATATGCTTACATAAAAACCTAATAATCGTTTTGACAGATAATAAGCCTTCATCTAAACTATCTAAAAAAAGATGTAACTTATAACTTCCATTGAGCCATTTAATAAATTTATTGCTTTGAAATATTCCATTCAATAAATCTTGATTTGAGTCAAAATCACCTAGATTAAAAAATAAACAATCATCTTCAGATGTTTCCAATTCTGTGTTTAGTTCATTAAATGCTTGATTAATTGCTGTTGTTTTACCAATACCTGGCTCACCCAATAATACTAAACAAGGAATATGGGATATAGAATTAAATGGTACAACATCAGGATTATGACCATATTCTGATTCTGAATCTTCTAAAAATCCACCATAGTGAAGCCTGATATTTTCCGTATTTATACACCAAAAGCGTTTCCAATTATACATTATTTCTATAATTTAATTTTTAAACATCACTAGATTTAATTTTACATCAATTTGTAAAACAGTGCTTTATCCTACAAAGTATCAGTACCAATTGAAATTTATAGTAAAGTCCTGTAACATTCATATTCTTGTTTTTGATACCAGAGCATCACTTACCGATTCTAACTTATTATCACACTCCCTCACTGGGGGATTTGTGAGGGCAAAGTTTAAAAAAACACCACTATGAATACCCCCAACTACAGCAGAGATAAATATGTATTAAAATAGAAAGCAATAGCTAACTTAAACCCTCAAGAATTATTGCAGAAATATAATGAATATTGAGCAGACTGTCTTAGAAATTTCAGGAATAGAAATTACCAAATCTATCTTAATAGATTTCCAAAAACTCTCCTCTTGCTCTGGAGAACCAATAGCATCTATTTATGCAGATAACCTACTGCGGACTATGCGAAATATGCGTGATAAATTACCTTTTGACCCCTATACAGAAGTGGTAATGGCATTACATGATGCACTGGCATATTCTAACCGTTGGATTGACTATAATGCCAGTCAATACCAGGGAGTTTGTGAATTACTTACATCCCTAGTAAATCAAGAAACAATCAACAACTTATCAATTGAAACAGCAATTTTAACTCTAGAAAACTTAGGCTTTGATCCCCTACCATTCGGAGTCAAACTTGACGAAAGCCTGGATCTAGATAAAGATGACGAATAACACCAAATGAAATATAAATCTATTAGTTTAACTATTTATATTCAACCATTAATCACCCCCGTTACAAACATCCTTCAGAGAGTAAAATCTTTGCCAGATGATAATTTTCTAATAAATTACTATGGCATTTATCAAAAATAACTTTGTAAATTCGGAGTTTACTTCTATCAACTTAACATCTTCCCCCAATGGGGGATTTATAAGGGCAAAGTTCAAAAAACACCACCATGAACACGCCCAACTACAGCCTATTACTACAAAGCCTGTGGACACCACCTACCACACCCATTCCCGAAAATTCCCACCCCAATCACCATCCCCCAGAACCAACAGAAATCACCGAATTTCTAGCAGAAGAAATACTCTATCAACAAACAATTCCCGCCACCGAACCCAACCTCAAAACCATCCCCAAAGACCTACCAAAACAATTAATTAAAGCCCTACAATCATTAGGAATCACCCAACTTTACTCCCATCAAATCAAAGCCTTACAAGCAATTAGGAAAGGTAAAAGTTTCATCCTTACCTCACCTACAGCCAGTGGTAAAACCCTCAGCACATACCCCGGCATTATCGAAGGTTGCATCACTCAAGAACACCGAGCTTTAGCATTTTATGGACTAAGAGCATTAGCACTTGACCAATTCCATAAAATCTCACAACTCCTTTCTACCATCCCCCCCAAATATCGCCCAGTCTTAGCAATGATCACAGGAGATGTTAAATCAGATGAACGAGAACAAATCCTTGCCAGTGAACCCCATATATTAGGTGTCACTCCCGAATTAATTCACTTCCAACTCAAACAAGTTTGGAAATCACCAAATTGGGCAAACTTTTATCAACGATTACGCTACATCTTAATTGATGAAGCACACACCCTTTCCGGTAGCTATGGCGCAAATATGGCTTGGTTAATTCGCCGTATTAAACTAGCAGTAGATCATTACGGTGGTGACTCCCAAAAACTGCAATTTATCTTCCTAAGTGCTACTTGTGGAAATCCTAAACAATTAGCTTTGAAAATCTCTGGTTTAAAACCCACTAAACTCAACCCCAAACCCTTAATTTGGATTCGCAAAAGTGGCGCAGCTTCACCACCCAGACAAATTATTGTCACCCAACCAAGTTATAATTTAACTGCTGACACAGCCCGGATAATTCAATTTTTACTCAATCAAAATAAATCAGGAATCGCCTTTTGTAACTCCCGGCGGAGTGTGCGAGAAGTCACAGAACTGTTAAAATCAAATCAAGTCACCGCGTTTTACAGTGGCATTACTGCCGAGCGTCGAGCCGAAGTAGTTAATCAACTTCAATCTGGTATAATTAAGTGGATAATTGCCACAGAAGCCTTAGAAGCAGGAATAGATTTACCAGAATTAGAATGTTGTGTTTTGCGTGGCTGGCCTGGTTCTAAAATGGCGTATCAGCAACGCAGTGGTCGAGCCGGACGTTCTCAACCAGGACTCACAGTGCTGCTTCCCAATGCTTTCAACCCTATTGATTGTTATGTAGCAGAACATCCAGAAATGCTGGTATCTGGAGAATCTGAAGAAGTGTTTTTTAATGATGAATATCCCATCTTTGCAGCCAAACATTTGATGTGTGCAGCCGCAGAAACAGGCTTTCCCACTAACAAAATTAAACACTATTTTGGTGCAGCCGCTTTTGATGTTGCCAAACTGTTATTAGCCCAAGGACATTTACACAAAGGTAAAAATGGCTTATGGGCTAAAGGTTATCCCCACAAAGATGTGAATTTTCGGGGTGGTTTATCGCAAACAACTATCAAATTAGTAGATGCAATTTCTGGGGAAGAATTAGAGGAAATATCTGAAGATATCGCTTATCGAGAAGTGCATCCTCAAGCCATTTATAAACGCCAAGATACTAAGGGACAAATGCTGACTTATCAATGTATTTCTCTCGACCTTAACAGTAAACGAGCAATTTTAAAACAAATAACAGATAAAGCAATTTTTACAGTTGCAACTACGGTATCACAAACCAGTAGTTTAACTGTGCTGACTGACCCAGTGAATTTACCATTATTGTTTTCTCCAGATGGTATGGAAGAAAAGAAACAGGAGGAACAGGAACAGAAAATAAAGGGGAAAGTTTCCCACAAAACTGACATTGTAGTCATTGAAAAATCTGTGAAGGAGGAAAAGGAACAGAAAATAAAGGAGAAAATTTCGCACCCTGCAACTTTGCTTGAAGTTGAAGACTGTCAGGAATATTTAACGCTGGAATTGAGTTTTGGTGAAGTTAAACACATTACCAGTGGTTACAGTTTAATGACGCAAATTTACGAGCAGACTTGTTTGAATAAACGCTGTCTCAACTATAAAGAACCCTTACCTCAACAACAGCGTTGTCCCCTGTGTCGTAAACTCACCCGCAAAGCTGTCATTGTCAAAACCCTATCAGAAGCCAAGTTTGAGCAGCCTTTTCGCACCCAGTTTTCTGCCCCTATGGTGAAAGTAACAATTAACTCCAGTGCGCGGGAATATATCCAGCAATTTGCTAAAGAAACTAGAACCAATTTAACTCGTAGTAAAGAACCGATACCTTCTGGTTATCAACAGTTGTGGGAATATTCCAGTCCCTTCATTGCTATCCACAGCTTTGGACATCAAATTATGAGAGCATTACAGCTTGTAGCTAGAGTTGACCCCAAACAGGTGAATTTTACTGTGGTGAAGGAGTTAGAGGAAAATAACAATTACACAGGTTACTTCTATGATACCAGTGACGGCGGCAATGGTGCGGCTGAAGCTGTGTTTAAACATCTGCCAAAACTTGCGGAGGTTGCGGGGGCGATCGCACGAGATTGTAATTGTCATACTGGTTGTGCTAAGTGCCTAATTCAACATGGTTGTCCTGATGGGAATACTGCTTTATTGAAGCAAATGGGGTTGGTGTTGTTGGATGCAGTTGCTATACCTGAAACATAACATTTTGAGTTGGTAAATTTGCGGAAATACCTACCCTTAACAACGTACTCATAGGGTAGGATTAAAAAAGTTATCAGTTATCATAGTAAAGTGAAAACAATCATCCTTTTATTTGATGGTTTTTATGAACGAGAATTTAAATCAAAAACAAACCCGCTTTCAAATCAACAATATACCAAATCGCTTAGGACATATAGCGGCTAATTTAGCACGAATTAAGTCATTTTCTCAGATTGCTTATAAAGAAGCGGTGAAAAGTGTAATTTCAGAAACCAAGTGGTTTATTGAGTGGACAGCAGCAGAAATAGAACCTGTTCAAGCTGAGGAATTGGTGAATATTCAAGTTCAATTAGCGATGTGGGAATTAACTTGGAATGATATTTGGGCAGATGAAAAACTGCGAACTGAAGTTGCAGAACAATCTGGTCTTTGGTCTGAGCGATTATTAGATATGTCAGGCTTACTATCTGAATCTATTGCATAGTAATTAACTCAAGAAACTAACAATCATACTAAACTAGAAAGTGGAATATATAATGAATAAACAATTGCTTAAAAAGTGAAATAATGTAATTACAAAAAATACTAGAAAAGACAGTAGCAGCTAACCGCTGCCTGGGAGAGATGCAATTTTCTCCCAACTATGCCAATAATTAATCTGGCTGACATTCAACAAATTAATAAAACTCAGCAACAACTTTTATTTCCCCAACAAAAACATTATCCAAATCACTCTGCTGTTGATTCTATTATTGCAGATAACTTCCATTTGCTGATGAAACAATTATTTTTACAACTACCTGTAGAACCTTTATTAAATGCCCATCCTCAAATTGCTCAATGGGTTGCTCAAGTACAGGAACTTGCACCAGAAATCTTTCAATCTCGCAAGAAATTATTAGTTGATAACCCAGTCATTGCACCTTTGACAGTAAATAACGATAATTACTTTATTCAAGTCACCACAAATATAGCATTTAAACAAGGTATTCCCAGACTTTATGAATGGGCTGTGCGTCATCCTCAGTTAAGCTGGCAAGACCGAGTAAAGTTGTGGACTACGACTATTCAATATTCAGTTATTCCTAACCAAATGCAGCTTGTAATTTTAGCATTAGACCCTGTGAAACCACCCCAAAGATTAAATATCCGTTGGCACAAGAAGTATCATCGGCAGACTGAAAGATGGTTAATTAAACTCCTGAATCAACCTCAAGAGAATGATGCCCAATCAAATCAAATTAATCAGGAAATAACATCATCAATTATAAATTTAGCTGATATTTCTGAAGTCAGTATTTAAAAGGCTAATACCTCTGTCATTGGCTAAAACTGATGATAATTAGGGCATCACCGTAGTTTGGTAGCAATATAAACCTGCGACCTGAACATGGTCATGCCATTCTGTCCCAAGTAATCTACAAACCCATTGAATATAAAATTAACCGATCATGCAGATGATCCGGCAAAATATGCTTCAGTATCGCTCCGATTTTGGCATCTTTGCCAACGAGATAGCGTGTCTTTGGCTGCTTTGCAGTCAGCGCATGGACAACAGCCTGAGCGACAATATCCGCAGAAATTCCCCCAGATGCGAGAATCTGCATTTTCTTACGGACAATATTCATGGACTGACCATAGAGATTTTGTGCCGATTGCGGGAGATTATCCTGTGCTATTTGGCGTAGATATAGCGAAGCTGTCACCAGGGGCGTGCGACGTGAAAGTTGTATTAGTGTCGGTGGAACCATAATATTGCCGTTTTTACGTGCTTATGCTTCTAATTCAAATTGGCAATATTATCCTTCCAGTGTCTCTAATTCTTACAGACTATACATTTGGCAATAAAATGGTTGATAACGAACTTGGACTAAAAATGTCGGATAGAAATCCACTAAAAACCGGAAGCTCTTTTGGCATAAGCATTTGGCAATCATACACTAACCAAAAAATCAAATCGTAAGATTACCTGTTTTTGGCAAGCTTATAATTCCATTTTGGGTTTCCGGCAATATTATGGTTCCAATGCATCAAAAAAGGATGCGATTGCCTTCGGCACTGCGCTCCGCGCAATCGCTTCACGAAATAATGAGTGTTACAGCCTCATTTCCGGCAATATTATGGTTCCAGTTGCGGCAATCTTTTCCTTCCACCGACAATTAGTGTCGGTGTGAATTCCATCGCCCAACTATTTTCCATTGCAACCATCCAATAACGGACCCAAAGTTAAACACTTCTATCTTTTCTTCATCCAGGTTGCACCATCAAACTTTTTTTGCGCTACTATGATAACGATTCTCATTCTTTTTAAATATGGTCAGTTCCCTAACCCAGTCTCAGGAAAACTTAAGCCAGCACGACAGTGAAAAACTGGTGCGGATTCGTCATACCTGCGCCCATATAATGGCAATGGCAGTGCAGGAGCTATTTCCAGGGACTAAAGTAGCAACTGGCCCAGTCACCGAAAACGGTTTTTACTACGACTTCGATTGTCCAGTCAGCATCACTCCCGATGATTTGGACAAAATTGAGCAACAGATGCGGCGAATAATCAAAGCGAATTTACCTATCATCCGCGAAGAGGTGCAAAGAGAAGAAATTCGCACTGAAATTGCCCAATTAAACGAATCTTACAAGTTAGAAATATTAGAACGCATTCCCACAGGGAAGACAATCACCCGCTACTTTATTGGTAGTCCCGATACTGGTAAACCAGAATCTTCATTGTTCATCACAGACATTCAACCAGCAAATAACTATTGGTGGGACTTATGTGCAGGGCCACACATTAACTTTACTGGTGAAATCCATCCTGATGCCTTCCAATTGTTAAATATTGCTGGTGCTTATTGGCAAGGAGATGAAACCAAAGCTCAACTGCAACGAATTTACGGTACAGCATGGGAAACAAAAGAACAACTACAAGCTTACCTTAAACAAAGAGAAGAAGCCCTACGCCGCGACCATAGAAAGTTAGGTCAAGAACTCAACTTGTTCAGTATTCAAGAAGATGCTGGTGGTGGTTTAGTATTTTGGCATCCTAAAGGCGCGATTATTCGCTACATTATTGAAGATTATTGGCGCAAAGCTCATATAGAATCTGGTTATCAATTACTCTATACACCACACATAGCAAACCTCGATTTATGGAAAACATCGGGTCATTTTGACTTCTATAAAGAGAGTATGTTTGATTCGATGGATGTGGAAAATCAGGCTTATCAAATTAAGCCCATGAATTGCCCTTTTCATGTTCTAACTTATAAACATCAACTTCATTCTTATCGAGAATTACCATTAAGATGGGCAGAATTAGGAACTGTTTATCGTTATGAACGATCTGGAGCATTACATGGTTTAATGCGAGTCAGAGGATTTACTCAAGATGATGCTCATATCTTCTGTTTACCTGACCAAATTGCTGATGAGATATTAGGAGTTTTAAATCTCACTGAGCAGATTTTATCAGATTTCGGCTTTAAAGAATATGAGGTCAATCTTTCTACCCGTCCTGATAAATCAGTTGGAACTGATGATGTTTGGGAATTAGCCACAACAGCACTAGAACAAGCTTTAAATACTAAAGGCTGGAATTATGTTGTTGATGCAGGTGGTGGGGCTTTCTATGGACCAAAGATAGACATTAAAATAAAAGATGCTATTGGTCGTTTGTGGCAATGTTCAACTATTCAGGTAGATTTTAATTTGCCAGAAAGGTTTGATATGGAATATATTGCTGCTGATGGTAGTCGGCAAAGACCAATTATGATTCATCGGGCTATTTTTGGTTCTTTGGAACGCTTTTTTGGGATTTTAATTGAGAACTATGCAGGGGATTTTCCCTTGTGGTTAGCACCTGTACAATTGCGGTTTTTACCTGTAAGTGATGACTTTCGAGAATATGCAAAATCAGTAGCAACAGACTTGAAAAAAACCGGATTTAGGGTAGAAGTAGATAGCAGTGGTGAACGTTTAGGCAAACAAATTCGGATAGCACAATTGGAAAAAATTCCCGTTGTTGCTGTTGTTGGTAAGAAAGAAGTAGAAAGCAAAACTTTGAGTATTAGAAGTAGACAAGCTGGAGATTTAGGAATTCTGACTTTAACTGAACTTGTAGATCACTTACAAACAGCAAAAGATTAGGATCAAAGAAGTCAGTAATCTTTTAATAACACTGATTTAAACATTCAACCAATAAAACCATTAGATTTCGATATGAATACCATCACCTTAAAAACAACCAACACAATTCCTGAAATTCCCAAACAAGGAATGCCAATTACTATTATTACGGGATTTTTAGGAAGTGGTAAAACTACGCTTTTAAATCAAATCCTGCAAAATAAACAAGATTTAAAAGTCGCTGTTCTCGTCAATGAGTTTGGTGATATCAACATTGATAGTCAATTACTAATTTCTGTAGACCAAGATATGGTAGAACTTAGTAATGGCTGTATATGTTGTACAATTAATGATGGTTTAGTGGATGCTGTTTATCGAGTTTTAGAACGAGAAGAACGCATTGATTATCTAGTAATTGAAACTACTGGTGTTGCTGATCCTTTGCCAATTATCTTAACTTTTTTTGCCCCAGAATTAAGAGATTTAACTAACATAGATTCGATTCTCACAGTTGTAGATGCTGAAGCATTTGACGAAGAACACTTCCAGAGTGAAGCAGCTTTAAAACAGATTACTTATGGGGATATTATTCTCCTCAATAAAACAGACCTTGTTACCCCAGAAAAACTACAAGAAGTAGAAAATTGCATCCATGATGTGAAAGATGGAGCGAAAATTTTACATACTCAATATGGTAAAGTTGCTTTACCTCTAATTTTAGATGTAGGTTTAACACAAAAAGATAAGTATATTGCCATTGATGATGAAGATCAGCATAAACATGAACATTATCATGGACATGAGCATCATCATCATCACTCTGAACATTTAGAAAATGATGGGTTTGTTTCCATTTCTTTCCAAAGTGATAAACCATTCGATGTGCATAAGTTTGAGAATTTCTTAACCGAAGAACTGCCAGACAATGTATTTCGAGCTAAGGGTATTTTATGGTTTAGTGATAGTGATTTACGTCATATCTTTCAACTGAGTGGACATCGTTACACATTAAACGCTGACGAATGGTGTGCTGCACCGAAAAATCAGGTCGTTTTTGTTGGCAGAAAACTGGATACTAATGAGATTTACACAAAACTTAACAAATGTTTGTTATAGTTTAATAGTAGTAACTAATGAGCAAATTTAGTTAATAGATATTCGACTATTAACTTCCACCATAACTCATCCCATTAAACTTAGAAAATGACTCTATCTATTCGTCCAGAACTAACTTCTGCTGCTGATATAATTTCATCTTTATCTAATCAGCAACAGCAAACTGTAACAGAAGCAGAAATGATGCAAGCTGTACGGACTTTGCTAATTGGATTAGGAGAAAATCCAGACCGTGAGGGACTAAAAGATACTCCGAAAAGAGTTGTTAAAGCGTTAAAATTTCTTACAAGTGGATATGATCAATCTATAGATGAACTGCTAAATGGAGCAGTATTTACAGAAGATGCAAATGAAATGGTGTTAGTCAGGGATATTGATCTTTTCAGTTCCTGTGAACACCACATATTACCAATCATTGGCCGCGCTCATGTTGCTTACATTCCTAATGGCAAGGTGATAGGATTATCTAAAATTGCCCGTATTTGTGAAATGTATGCCCGACGTTTACAAGTACAAGAACGGCTAACTTTACAAATTGCTGACGCACTGCAAGGTTTACTTAAACCTCAAGGGGTTGCAGTGGTAATTGAAGCAACTCATATGTGTATGGTCATGAGAGGAGTGCAAAAACCAGGTTCTTGGACTGTAACTAGTGCAATGCGCGGTGTGTTTTCAGAAGATGCGCGGACTCGTGAGGAGTTTATGAATTTAGTGCGCCATAATACTAAGTTTTAGTCACCTAACAAACCTTTATGTCTATACCAAATATTGTTGTCGTTGCTGGTTCATCTGGGGCTGGAAAAACTACCTGGGTTTGTCAACAAATGCGAGATATCGCCGATGTTGACAAAATAATTTATTACAGCCCTGGTACTGGGACTGTCCCCGTTGACCAAACCCGCATAGCTTCTGAATTTCCTGATTTACAGGTGTTTAGCGATGCTCAACAAGTCGAATTTCTCAACCAAATACCCAAAGCAGATGCGGTTTACATTGAGTGGGGATTTTATCTGGAGTTGGGATCTGTAGCACAATTATTAGATAATCTAACTTACCGTACCATTGCAGTCCTACCACCTGACCTCAAAGACTCTGAATACCATGCTTGGGCAAAGGAGATTGTACGCGGCGCACCAACCCAAGCCAGTAATGCTGAAACTTTATGGCGGACGGCAAGCAATGGTCAAGTCATTGACGAAAACAGTTTAGAAGAATTTTGGTACGAAATCACCCACGGTGCTTACGGTATTGTCACTCGCGCCAAAGGCATTTTTGACGTGAACGATGGTAGGTCACTTTACTGTGATTTTGTCGCTGGCGTTCCCCAAACGGATTTTCTGGAATTAGACTTACCACGCTACTTGGAAGGTAGACCCCAGCGTTTCAGTGGACTAGAAGTGGTGGGACAAAACTTGGATGAAGCAACTTTAAGGCAAACCTTATCAGATTGCTGTTTATCTGACGCGGCGATTTTGCAATACCAACAACAAGTAAAAGAGATTTTATTACAGGGAGAACCAGTATGAAGATAGCCGTTATTTCATGTATTCATGGTAATTACGAAGCCTTGGATGCTGTATTACTAGATATTGACCAACAAAAAGCTGAAAAAATCTTTTGTGTTGGCGATTTGGTAGGATATGGGCCGCATCCCAATGCAGTTGTTGCTCAAATTCGTTCTTTAGATATTCCTACCTGCGTTGGCTGTTGGGATGAAGATATTGTAGAAGGTTTGAACGCTTGCGATTGCAGTTATCCCTCATTATTGGCAGAAAAAAGAGGAATACAAGCTCACGAGTGGACTAATAAGGAAATTAGCTCAGAAAACCGTGAATTCTTAACCAAGTTACCCTACAGTCTCAAAGAAGGAAATTTAGCTTTTGTTCACGGTAGTCCTCATAGCAACCATGAATATTTACTACCTCAACTCGACGCTTTTGTGGCACTAGAGCGAGTAATTTCTACAGATTCAGATGTACTATTTTGTGGACACACTCATGTGCCTTACGCCCGGACTCTGGATGCTGGTCAGTTACAAGTTAGTGTTGGCAGAGGAGAAAAAGCACAAGAAATCAGCTTTACATCTCCTCTCAAACGGATTGTGAATGTAGGTTCAGTGGGAGAACCCCGACATGGACGACCGAATGCTACTTATGTAATTTACGACACAGACACTCAAGAAGTCAAACTACGGGAAGTGGCTTACGACTACCAGAAAACCTGTACGGCGATTATTGAAAAAGGTTTACCTCCAATTTTTGCTTGGCGTTTAGCGCATGGGTTGGAGTATGCAGAACGAGCAGATGACCCGACTCATGTTTGCACAAGGTAATCTCTCTCTCCTCCTCTTCCTTTGCGTACCTTTGCGCTTTCCTTCTCTTCGAGACGTTTCGCGAACCCGTTCCTCTGCGTTTAAAAAAATATGAATACATGGGCGATTTTAAGTGGAATTGAAGCTAACTTAGCAGCTTATGAAGCCGTAATAGCAGATATTAAGCGACAGGGTGATAGTGTAAAAGCTTTGTATATTTTAGGCGATTTAGTAGGTCCAAGACCAGAAGCAGAAAAGTTGGTAGAACGAGTGCTTAACCCACGCCAGGGAGAATTAGAACCCCTGATTTGTAAGGGATGGTGGGAAGAACAGTGTTTTATTCTGCATGGTCTGGGAACGACTGGGGATGCTCCTGAACTGATGGCAAAATATGGTAGTGATACAGTAAAACTACTGTGGGATAGCGTATCACGTAAAACTGTACAATGGTTGAGAAACCTCGACTTTGGTTTTTTTGAATTAGATTGTTTATTAATCCACGGCTCAACGGTAAGTGTGGATGACGAACTGACTCCAGAAACTCCCCCAATTCAAATGCTTGATAGACTCTCAAGGATGCAAGCAAATAACTTATTCTGCGGTCGTTCTGGTTTAACTTTTCAGTATCAACTACAAACTGGTTCTATCACTAGTGGACTCACCACTCTTGATAAGCAAGCGCCCCCTCAAACTGTCACCGTTAGCCCGCGTCAAGTAATTGGGGTGGGGAATGTGGGACGGACACTAAATCAAGCTACCTATACTTTGTATAACCCCGGAACGAATCAGGTGGAATTCAAGACTGTTTATTACGGGAATAGTAAGGGATTTCAAAGCCAGCACAAGAGTACAAAATCAAAATTTCGCGTCTAATCAATTGAGAAGGCGATGGTGCATATGTTGTCAAGGCTTGCCAGATATTGGCACAATGCAACCATTTTCAAAGGATAAGCGATCGCTCGTTGGTGACAAATTAAAAAATTTAACATCCATCTAATGGGCAGAAGGAAGTACCCGTAAAAGACGATATGATATTTAGATAATGATTCTCATTTTAACAGAGTAGTTCCCTTCTGATGATAAATCCTAAAACATTGAACACAGTCCCCGTAACTGTTTTGACTGGCTATCTGGGAGCAGGTAAAACCACACTCCTCAATCGCATCCTCACACACGAACACGGCAAGAAAGTTGCTGTAATCGTCAATGAATTTGGAGAAGTGGGTATCGATAACCAACTAGTTATCGATGCAGATGAAGAGATTTTTGAGATGAATAACGGTTGCATCTGCTGCACGGTGCGCGGCGACTTGATTCGTGTCATCGGCAACTTAATGCGGCGACGGGATAAGTTTGACCATCTAGTAATTGAAACCACTGGATTAGCTGATCCCGCACCAGTTATTCAGACATTTTTCGTTGATGAAGATATGAAAAGCCATCTGTCTTTAGATGCAGTAGTGACGGTGGTAGATGCCAAGCACATCTGGCAGCACTGGGATGCAAGCGAAGCACAAGAGCAAATTGCCTTCGCCGATGTCATTTTGCTGAATAAAACTGACTTGGTGACATCAGAACAACTAGAAGAGTTGGAAAGGCGGATTCGCTTAATGAATGCGATGGGAAAAATCTACCGTACCCACAACACAGAATTAGAAATGGATGCACTATTAGATGTGAAAGCATTTGACCTCAACCGCGCATTGGAGATTGATCCCAATTTCTTGAGTGAAGAAGCACACGAACATGATGAAACCGTGTCTTCTGTCGCTTTGGTAACAGAAGGCGCATTGGATATGCAACAGTTGAACGAGTGGCTGGGATTTTTATTGCGAACCCAAGGAGTAGATATCTTCCGCATGAAAGGCATTCTCAACATTGCTGGGGAAAATAGCCGCTTTGTGTTCCAAGGTGTGCATATGCTGTTAACTGGAACAGCAGACCGTCCCTGGAAACCCAACGAGCAGCGTAAGAATGAACTGGTGTTCATTGGTCGCAATCTTAATGCTAACGAGCTACGGAGGGATTTTTTAGCGTGTCTAGTTTAAACATCAGTAGTAAAGTTCAATTCGACCTGTACTGGCGTGGTACTCTTTGTGATTATGTAACTGCGATCGCTTGGTCACCGCAAGGTAAAATTTTTGCAGCCAGTTCTGCTGCCGGAGAGGTGGCTTTGTATTCTAGTCTAGAGAAACAAATAGTCAAATTACTACAACCTGATGACGGACAATCTGTAGACTGCTTAGTATTTTCTAGAGACGGACAATTTCTAGCCGCAAGTGGGCAAAACGGTCAGGTCAAAATTTGGCGTTTACAGTCAGAGGAGCCAGAACTTGTCAGTACTTTAGGAAATAACCGCACCTGGATAGACCGGATGGCGTGGAGTCCCACTAAAAACCAACTAGCTTTCAGTAGTGGTCGCCATGTGCAGGTATGGAATGCAGATACAGGCGAGATAGAAACTACCCTCAATTTTGATACTTCCTCCGTGCAAGACATTAGCTGGCATCCCAATGGCGAAAGTTTAGCGGTTGCGGGTTATCAAGAAGTAAAGATTTGGATGGTGGAGAATTGGGACGATGACCCCTGTTTATTACCAGTTGAATCAACAAGTTTGGTAGTATCTTGGTCACCCGATGGCAAATATATCGCCTCTGGTAACATGGATCGCACAGTTATGCTTTTGGAGTGGAATAACCCCGACCCTTGGGTGATACGAGGCTTCCCTGGCAAAATTCGTCACTTAGCATGGTCAGATACACCCACAAAATCAGGCGCTCCTTTGTTAGCAGCATCTAGTGTTGAAGGTATAGTTGTGTGGGAAAAAAAGGACTTGGAATGGGATGGTAGAGTTCTAGCAAGGCATGAAGACGTTGTAGAATCAATTCAATTTCAACCGAAATCTCATCTACTAGCTTCAGCGGGAGTTGATGGCTTAGTTTGCTTGTGGAATCAAGGTAAGCGACTGACTCAAATTCTTGATGGTGCCAATGGTGGATTTTCTTGCCTATCTTGGCATCCTGAAGAATTGCAACTGGCTGCTGGGGGAAAGAACGGCGAATTAATTATCTGGTCAAAGGGTACACGGGGGCAAGGATTTGGTCGCCGTTAACATTAAATGCAGAGACTATTTTGGGTATTTTAACTGATTGACAAAAGGCACTTTAGTCTATTCTCTCACAGATGTCCTGTGAGGGAATGAACAGCAATGCCAACATAAACAAACCCGAGACGACTAATACAATCGCCACTCCCGAAGAAATGTCCAATAATAGCTGATATACAGTCCGCTGACACTGCCAAGTACACCCAAAACTGTGCCAACTGCCATTATGATTTTCTCTTGTTTAAGCAGAACATGAATTTCACTCATTGGTTGTGCTAATTTCTGAGCAGTCGTAACCCACTCAAAATTACCAGTACTGTCGATCCTTCATGCCCAACAACACCAAGGGGTAGAGTGATATTGCCTGCAAAATTGACCGCAATTAGCAGCACAATAAAGCCGAGCGCAAACACGATATTTTGTTTGACAACTCGGTGCGATCGCCGTCCTAATTTCACGGCTACTGCAATTTTCTCTAATCGATCTGCCACCAACACGATGTCAGCGGTTTCTAGAGCCACATCGCTGCCGGCAACGCCCATCGCAATGCCAACCGAGGCTTGCGCGAGCGCAGGCGCATCATTAATGCCATCCCCGACCATTGCCACCGTCTTGTATTGGGTTTGCAGTTGACGAATGATGTGCAACTTATCTTCTGGCAACAGTTCGGCATAAACCTGATCAACTCCGATCGCTTGAGCAATGCTGTGAGCCGTGCGTTGGTTGTCGCCAGTCAGCATGATGATTTGCTCGATACCCAGCTTTTTAAGTTGAGCGATCGCTCGTGCTGCTTCGGGTCGTACTTGATCAGCGATCGCAATTATGCCTATAACCTGTTGAGCTTGAGCCACCCAAACAACCGTTTTTCTATCTTGCTCTAGCGAATCCGCAAACTGCACCAGTTCAACGGGTAAATCAGCGATGGACTGATTCACAAAAGCAGCAGTGCCAACAAACACCGATTGCTTGCGCCAACTGCCTGCAATGCCTTGACCAGGGTATGCCTGCACATCGGTCGCCCGTGACCAATCTAAGGCTTGTGCGGCTTGAACAATTGCTGCCCCAATTGGATGCTCTGAGCCGGATTCCAGGGCAGCAGCAACTTGCAAGACTTCTGAAGAGGAAATTCCCACTGCCGGAATCACCTGGCAAACTTGTAGCTGTCCGGTGGTGAGCGTACCCGTTTTATCAAAGGCGATCGCCCGCACTTTGCCGATTATCTCTAACTGGGCACCGTTCTTGAACAAGATTCCCTGCCTCGCTCCATTGGCAATACCAGATAGCAAGGTTGGCATAATTGCTGCCATTAATGCACAAGGCGACGCGACGACTAGAAAAATCAATGCCCGATAAATCGTCGTTTCCCAACTCCAGTGCAGCAGGAATGGCGGCAGCACTGCCAGCAATATTCCAACTACCACGATGACGCGAGCATACCCATGTTCAAATCGTTCAATGAATTGCTGGGAAGGTGGTGTCTGCGTTTGTGCCTGCTCCACCAATCGAATCACGCGCCGTAGCAGGCTACTCTCTGGCGGTTGATGAATTTTGAGTTTTAAGGCTCCATTGCCATTGAGCGTTCCGGCGAATACTTCATCCCCAATCGTCTTTTCAACCGGAATCGATTCTCCTGTAATCGCTGCTTGATTCAACGTACTAAATCCCTCCAGAATTAGTCCATCTGTGGGAATGAGTTCTCCTGGCTTGACCACAATTTGATCGCCTAATTCTAATTGGTCAATCGGAACTGACACTTCTGTGCCCGATCGCAACACTTGTGCCGTATCAGAAGTCAGGCTCATCAAGCTCCGAATGCTGCGCTCGGTACGTTGCATCGCGTAATCTTCCAATGCGCCACTGATCGCAAAGATCAAAATTAACGCTGCGCCATCAACAATCAGGTAGTATTCCTGTTGCCACAAACCCAGTCCTGCGGCTCCCAGAGCTGCCACAATCATCAGGATATCTACATCAAGTTCTTTTTCTTTGACGAGCGTGGTTAACCCTTCACGGGCACTCTCATACCCTCCAATGACGTAAGCAGCAGGCAGAATCAGCAATGCCAGTCCAGTCCATCCAAACTGTAGTGCTATCCATCCGAGTAGGAGCAAGCAGCCACAGAGAAGAGCCACAAAAGCTTTTGAGTGTATTTTTGCCAGTAGGGGCAGCCGCAATGAGTAAAGCATAAACTGTGAGTGAAGGAACTCTCCTACGCTAAACCTTGACATTGGTGTTAATGTCAAGGTGTTGGCTTCTAGCTTGTAGGATGATTGAAGGTTTCACCATCAAAGAACTGACCGATTCAGTTGGCAGTGATATTACTCCCCGCATGGTGCGGCACTATCACCAGTTGGGATTAATGCCTCAGCCTGTGCGATCGCCCGGAAACTATCGCCTCTATACTGATCAGGATGTGCAACGGCTGCAACGCATTGTGGCACTGAAACAGCAAGGCTTTCAGCTTTCTCATATTCACAAACTGTTGGCAGCAGAACCGGAAGCGGAACAAGCAACGTTGATGGCGCAACTTCAGCAGCAGTACAGAACCATCATTCAGCAAATTAGTCAATTGCGGCAGACGGCAGCGGCACTAGAAGAACTATTGGGGCGTGATCGCCACTGCCAAACGACCCAAGCCGAAGTTCTTGCCCAACTCAAGCTGCTGGACGTGGAAACGCAGACACGATTGGGCGGCTTGGAAAAACTTTGGTGTGGGTTGGATGCTCAAGTTCATGCCCATCCGGAAGCCTTTCAGGAATCGCTTCAGCGGTTACTGCCTGACCTGTCAGACAGATCGGAGATTGAGGTAGATTTGCTCTCCAAGCTGGTGCTGGCGAGTGGCGATGTCAGTTTAGTTCCATTTGTGCGATTGGGAAACCAAGCTCTCGCTTCTAGCCGCACTGCTTTCAAATCAGGGTGTCATGTGGTGGTGGATGTGCCTACGGTGAGTGCAGCAATCGACCAAACCCGACTGGCTCACCTGGGTTGTCAGGTGCAAACTTTGATTGACAATCCTCATATCACCAGTGCTGCCGAAGCAGAACTTGCATTCTGGCAAAGTCCTGACTGGAAAGATCACTTGCAGCAACTTCCAACCGGATGTGTGATCGCCATTGGCTATGCCCCGTCAGTACTACTGGCAGTCTGTGAGGCAATTCACCAGGGTCTCGTTCAGCCTGCGCTAGTGATTGGAATGCCGATTGGCTTCAGTCACGCCCCAGCGGCGAAGCGTAAACTAATGCAGTCTGGCATTCCCTTTATCACCGTTGAAGGAACGTTAGGGGGTGGGTTACTCGCCGCTACCGCTCTGAATGCGCTGGTGGAATCATTAATTGAGAAGCCAGATTGCCACTGTTATCTGGGTAAGTGACCTACTTCGGCTGAAATGCGGTATAATCACCGCCTAACCCTTCAACGATCGCCCTGCCCACACCACAGTAATTGAGATTGGATGAGCCAGTTCATATCATCCTCTGGATTTGCTAGAACATTCCGACGCAAGGCGACACCTTCGCCCCCTCAACGGGGGAAACCCCCGCAAAAGGATGGCTCAGGAACGCACTGGCTCATTTTGTCTTTTGAGATTTGAACTGGCTAAAAAGCCTAGCTCTTTGATGAGCCATTTCTGGTCTGGTCAAAATTCCTTGAGTAGGGCTAAAAAATAATGCTAATAAAAATAGTAGGGAAACAACTAACACTATAGCCGCACCTGATGGCACATTTAAATAATAGCTTATATACATTCCAGTTACACTGCTAATCACACCAATAACTGCACCTAATTGCATCATTTGGTGTAACTCTTTGACTAATAAATAAGCTGTAATTCCTGGGCCAATTAGCAATGAAATAACTAAAACAACACCCACTGTTTGCAGACTAGCAATAATCGTCAAGGTAATAGCGCCAGTTAAACCAAAGTGAATTAAATTAATTGGTAAACCGCTTGCTTGAGCACCAAGTGGGTCAAAAGTATAAAATAGCAATTCTTTGTAAAATAGCTTAACTAAAATCAAGACAATAACTGTGATAATTACAGTCCGTTTCACATCATCTGTAGTTACACCTAAGATGTCACCAAATAAAAACTGATGCAGGTCTAATTTACTTTTTAATAGGGTAATTAACATGATACCCAATGCTAAAAAACCCGAAAAAACTAACGCCATCGCTGCATCAACTTTGATACGGGATTGAGATTGAATCCAAGTAATGACAAAAGTGCTGAGAGTCCCAGATATAAATGCACCTAAGAAGATATCAATCCCTAAGAAAAAGGCTATAGCTAGTCCTGGTAAAACTGCATGAGCAATGACATCTCCTAGTAATCCCATGCGTTGAACTATGAGATAAGTACCGACAACAGCGCAAAGAATACCCAACAGAATTGCTGTGGTAATAGCTCCCCGCATGAACTCAAAACTTAAGGGTTCAATTAGCCAATTCAACATTAAACTACTTCCCTATTAAATATAAATATACTATCTCCATAAGCACGTTGGATATTATCTGCTGTCATTACTTCTTTCATGGAACCATTAGCAATCATTTGTTTATTCAACAATAATAACTGGTCACATTTGGTCAAAGTAGTGCCTAAATCATGAGTAACTACCAGCAAAATCTTGCCTTGAGATTTTAGTTCTTCAAATACCTCAAATATTATGGCTTCTGTCTTTTTATCAACTCCAACAAACGGCTCATCAAAGAATAATAATTCGGCTTGTTGTGCTAAAGCTCTTGCTAAAAATACTCGCTGTTGCTGTCCGCCTGATAACTCTCCAATTTGACGCGATCGCAACTCTAATATCCCCACTCTCACCAAAGCATCTTTGACTATTTCTTGAGATGATCGTGAAGGTGCGCGAAACCAGCCTGTATGAACAGTCCGCGCCATCAGCACTACATTCCAGACTGTTATGGGATAATCCCAGTCAATTTGCGATCGCTGTGGTACATACGCAACAGAATTTAATTGCTGTTTCAAAGCGCGATCGCGAAATTTTACAACTCCACTCGTGGTTGGTACTAAGCCCAAAATCGCCTTCACCATCGTGCTTTTACCAGCACCATTGGGGCCAATCACACCCACAATTTGTCCCGGTAAGGAACGGAAACTCACATCCTCAACCGCCGTGACTCCCCGGTAATTTACAGCTAAATTTTTAACTTCTAACATAAATCTACCATTTATATGATAATGATAATCAATATAATTTAAGTCATCAGATTTATGATATCTTACAAACTGCAATTGAAATCCTTAGCGGCTCTTGCCTTAACCTGTGGAGTACTTGGATGTAGTCCAACATCCCAAACCAGTCAATCGACTCCCACGCCCGGTGATAATGCGTCTGCTATTCAAACGGGGACTTCACCAGCGCCAGAAGCCAGTAGTAAACCGTTAGTGGTCGCTACCAATACCATTGCTTGTGGCTTAACTAAAGAAATCGCAGGTGATACTATTGACCTCAAGTGTTTAATCGATCCAGGCTCAGATCCCCATGTATATCAACCTAAGCCTGATGATAGCAAAGCAATTGAGCAAGCAAAGTTAATCCTCTACGGTGGCTACGATTTTGAACCAGGTTTAATCAAGTTAATTAAAGCTACTTCAAATTCCGCTCCCAAGGTGGCTGTAAATGAAGTTGCAGTCCCCCAACCTCAGCAGTTTAACGAGGATGGTAAAACTGTTACCGACCCTCATGTATGGCAAAATGCCCAGAATGGCATAGCGATCGCCCAGACGATTTCTCAAGAGTTAGGGAAAATAGCCCCAAATAATGCTGCAACTTATACTAGCAACACGCAAAAACTCACAAATCAAATTAGTCAGATAGATACCTGGATTAAATCAGAAATAGCCACAATTCCACCCAAGCAACGCAAATTAGTTACCACCCATGATGCTTTCGGTTACTATTCCAAAGCTTATGGAATTCCCATTGAAGGGGCGCTAGGAGGTATTAGCACAGAAGAAGCGCCGACACCTGCGCGGGTAGGTGCATTATCAAAGGATATTAAAAAACAGGGTGTACTAACAATTTTTGCAGAGACAACGATTAACCCGAAACTCATACAGGCGGTAGCAAAAGAGGCAAAAGTTAAGGTTTCAGACAGAGAATTGTTTGCTGATGGTTTGGGCGAAAAGGGGACAGAGGGTGAGACTTACCAAGGAATGTTGATTGCTAATACACGCACAATTGTGGAAGGTTTAGGAGGTAAGTATACAGCGTTTGGTCCTAAATGATCGGAACCTATAAATCATCTAGGAGCCCACTATCCTCAATGCTGGTTGTCATCGCCACAATGATATTTTTATTCGCTGAAGACTGTCCAAAAGTTGGCTCTTGATTAATTAGATTACTACCAAAGCCGATATAAAAAACTATCAACAAACTTACGAAAAATCGACCGACCATAAAGCGGGAAGTGCTGTATGGAAATAAGGATGTTATCTTTATAAGTATTAGGGTGAATTTAAAATGCACTATTGTCTGATAGGGTGGTATAGCCTTCTCAGGATTTACAGAATCAAGACTTACGCAACTGGCACATTAGTAGGGTGCATCAGATGTCAAGAATTTGTTTATTTGCAAGATTTAGCCAGTCTGACGTACCCTTCAATTAATAGCATTTATATATTTAAATACCTACGATTGATAGCCATTTAAATTATTTCTTGATACACCATTTATAAATCTGTTAACAATCTCGCTTTTCTAAGCATAAATATTAATACAGTCTCTTCTTCAGCAATAATATCTGCTGTTACTTCCATACCGGATTGGATAGGATATTGTTTTTTTCCTCTTTCTAAATAAAGTTTTTCTGGTTCAATAGTAATTTCGTAATATGCTGTTGTTGTAGTATTTCCATGATTTTGTGATGCTGTTGAATCAGTAGATATCGCTCTTACAGCCCCAGATAATGTACCATAATCAGGGTAAGGATAAGTAGAAACCCGCATTTTCACCTTTCCTATTTCACATTCTGCAACTTTTTTGGCTTGACAAACTTTCACTTTACTAATATCAGCAGCATTAATACGGGATTTAATTACTAAAGGTGCTGTACTAGGAGAAATATAAGCTATAGCTTGTCCAGCACTGACTACTTGTCCAGAATTTCGCAGTTCTAACTTCAAAATAGTCCCTGCTGCTGGGCTAGTAATTACTGTTTTTTGCAGTTGATTTTCTATATCTTTAAGTTCTTTTTCTGTATTACTAATTTGGTTTTTAAGTGCAACTTGATTCTGAATTAAGCTTTTTTGTTCTTGCTTTAATTTAGCTAAACTAACTTCACCAGCAGCCCGTTCTTGGGTAATTTTTTCTGTTGCTATTGTGAGGACTGCATTGCTAGGATTCAATATTGCCAATGCCTTTTTCCGTTTAGCAATTGCTGTCTGTAAAGCTTGCTGTTTCTGCTCAATAACTTGTTTTTGAATATCCACATTTGCTGATTGAGATTTAAGAATTTGTTCCTGTTGATCAACAATTAATTGTGCTTCTTCTAGTTGATTTTGGGAAATTGAGCCAGATTGAGCTATGGATTGATAGCGATCGCGCTTGAGAATAGCTGCTTGAAATGCCGCTTGATTGGCTTTGAAATTGGCTTGGACTGACTGTAATTCAGATTGAGCCTTTTGCAAATCATTTTGGGCAATTTTCAGGTTTGATTCAGCTTCTTCTACTTCGCTATTAGCCGTAACTGTTCTATCTCGATAGTTACGAACTGTAAGTTTCATATCGGCTTTAGCAGAGGCAATAGAACCACGAATGCGAATAGTTTCTTCAGCAATTTGTCTTTCTAAAGCTTGAATTTGTCCATCTATTTGTACAAGTTGTAATTGATTTTGTTGGCTAGTTACTAGAATTTTACTTTTTTGATTTTGCAATTCTTGATCATCAATAGTAGCGATTTTATCTCCTCGGTTTACTGCTTGATTTTCTTGAACTAAAATTTTTGCCACAGTGCCTTCAATCGCAGGTTGAATAATGCGTAATTCTCCAGTAGGACGGACAATCCCTGGAGTTTTTACGGTGACTTTATATTTAGTAATTGCCGCTATAAAAAAGGATATAAAAACTAGGAAAAAAAGTAATAATCCACCTATTCTTACCCAATTATTAATAGGTGGTAAAAATTCATCACTTTTGATTGGAGGTAGAATAAGAGGCTGAAAATTATGCAAAATTTTTCTCCAATTATTAAATAAAAAAATAAATTTAATGAACATGAAAATTTGCACGAGAAGAAGTTTTATATTTCCTCTTCTCATGCAAATTTGACATTTAGCTATCCAAAATGCACCGAAAATACAAATTACATCAGAGAATATTACTCTGATGATATTTATGTTTCATTTCTGCACAATTAGCTAATAATTATGCCAGTGAAATTGTCGCAGCACTAGCAGAACCACAGCAATGGTTGCAAGTTTTGGTATGTACTTCACCTGCTAACAAACCACCAACCATAGACGACATATCATCATCAGTTAGTTCAATCAACCCAGCAGGATTTTCTGGCAGTTGTAACCGTTGTTCTTCGGTCAAACTAGCACGGTAGTCTTCATCTTTCCAAGCGCGAATGATATCATTGGTAGACATATACACCTCGATTTACTAAGAACACGAATTTGTGTTCTTTTTTACTATACATTATTTTGAGAATGATTCTTATTCTTTATAAAAAATTTAGATAATTTTTGAGAAATATGTAGTGGTAAAGCAAAAAACCATTGGTGTCAAATTCAGCTTAAACTTTTACCATACCTCGTTCCCAGTCTCTGGCTGGGAATGCTATTACAGAAGCTCTGCCTCTACTATTATTGAAGGCAGAGCCTTTTATAATTCATTCCCATACAGAGTATGGGAATGAGAAATGAGAAATACTCTGTATGGGAACGAGAAAACATCTTTTTAAAAAACTAAAAAATTGAGATGTTCTCCAGATTGAGAAAGTAAATCTTTTGGTGTTCCTTGAAGTTTTACCCGTCCCTCCTCAAGTGAGATAATCCAATCAGCGTGTTTAATTACTTGAGGACGGTGACTGATGAGAATAGTGGTTTTTCCTTGACGGTGAGATAATAATTGATTAAGCACTTGCACCTCACTAAGTGGATCTAGTCCGGCTGTAGATTCATCTAAAATCAGAATAGGTGGATCTGTAATTATGCCTCTAGCAATTCCTAATCTTTGTCTTTGTCCTCCCGAAAGATTTGCACCAAATTCGCCAATAATAGTTTGATATTTATTTGGTAATTTACTTATAAATTCATCAGCATTAGCTATCTGACAAGCTGTGATAACCTGCTCAAATGTAGTTTGAGAATAACCTAAACGCAGATTTTCAATAATTGAGCGACTCCAAAAATGAGCATCTTGGGGAACTAATATTACTTGTTCTCTTAGGCAATTCAGAGAAATGTCTTGTAGATTATATTGACCAATCCGAATATTACCTGATTTCGGCTGATATAAACTGGCAATTAGTTTAGCTAATGTACTTTTACCACAGCCTGACTTCCCAATTATGGCAATAATTTTACCACCAGGAATGATCAAATTAATATCTTTGAGTAATTCAATTCTACCAGGATGATGAAAGTTTAAATTACTAAAAATAATATCAGCATTCGCGGAAATTGTAACAGTTTCTAGGCGGCTTTCGACTGAAGTTTCGGGAGTAGATTCAATAACTTCCATTAATCGCTCAGTAGCAGCTTGAGTCCGAGTAATTTGGGGAACAAAATTCAGTATGGTATTGATTAAATCAAGAAAATTAGCACTAAGGCTATTTATTGCTAACAATTGTCCAATACTTAATGCTTTATCCATCACTAATGTACTACCAAACCATAAAATTATAATTCCACCAGCATTAAAAGCTAATCCAGAAAAAGTGTTATTAATAATTGCAATTTGAGTAGTCCGAAAGCTGAGGTTAGCTATTCGTCCAAATTGGCTTTGAAATTCTTCCCAAAAGTGAGGAACTGCATTCATGCTTTTCATGATTAGCGCTCCTTTAAAACTTTCTATGAGTAAACCTTGATTTTCGCTACTTAATGCTAATAAATTGCGGATACTTTGTTGAATTTGAGGCTGAAAAATAAATGTTGATAAGCTCATAATCAGAGCTATAATTATGGGAATTATCAATATATTTGGACTGTATATAAATATAAATAATAAAGAAACTGCTCCGATAAATATTTGTCCAGGAAGACTAAAACCAATAATATAAATTAAGCGATTAATTTCTTGAATATCTCGTAACCGGCTGGTAATTTCACCACTGCGGTGAACTTCATAGTACGCGAGAGGTAAATTTAAAATCTGTCTTCCAAATTCTAAGGTTAAGTCTAATTCTAGCCGTTGAGCAAAATGGGCGATTAAGTTCGACTGCACAAATTTAAGACTACTACTAATTAGGTTCATTAACAAAATAGCAATTGCTACACTTGAAAGAAGTTGTCGATCATTTCTTACTAACACATCATCAGTGAGAATTTGAATTAAAAATGGCGCACTCAAAGAAAGTACAGCAACTGCAAAATTTAGTAATAATGCTTCTAAAAGAATATTCCGGTAATTCCAAAATCGGCCAAAAAATTTCCAAAGTCCACCAATTTTATTTCGATCATCAGGTGTCAAATGAAAATTAGGACGTGGTTCTAATAACAACATTCCGCCATTTGTCCAACTGGCAAGTAGTTCTACTTTTGATAAGTAACGAATACCTGAAGCAGGATCAGCAATTACATATTTAGAACCTTTTTTTCCGTAAAGAACAACCCAATGATTACCCAACCAATGAATTATTCCTGGTAAGGGGATGATTTTCTGATCAACTAATTCAATTGAAACTTTGACTCCCCGCGCATTGAAGCCTAATTGTTGAGATCCTTGTTTAAGATTGAGTAATGTAGTTCCTAGTTGTCCGTTTCCGGTGGCTTCGCGGGTGCGATTTAGGGAAAAAATCCGCCCGTAATATTTGGCAATAGAAGCTAAACAAGCTGAACCACAATCTTCTTGATTATGTTGCAAAACAACTTGGTATTTCATGATTTTATAGGAGGTGCAAGTAATAATACTGAAGGTACGCGTTCAGGTGCAGCTAGTCGCAGTAAGCCATAGCCAATGCCTGCAATACCTGTCATTAAACTAGGAGTTTCTACGCCTAGTGGTGTTCCACAAAGCCAACCATGTTGAGTGATACTGTGGAGAATGCTGGCTGTTAGATGTTTTACCTCAGAGGCGTATTCAGGGGCTATGGTTTGACTGGCTTGTAGCAATAATTCTATATTACCTAAGTCGCCATGACATATACTGTGGTTGAGTCCAAATCCTTCCGTGAGGGTGGTCTTTAGTGCAGTATGAATTTCAGTCAGTATTTCTGCTTGATTGATGTGGATAAGTCTACCCTTTGTTAAGGAATCTAACCGTGCCAACCCAATTCCTGGTGTGCTTTGACACCATGTGCAGAGATAATTATTTGTGTTCAGAAGTACATTATTTGCGTGTTGTTCGTAAGTAATAGCAGCGATGGCTATTTCGTGAAAGCGCTCCATTTCAGAAACGGCGGCTAATTCCAATAAAGCCCAGGCTATGCCCGCAGCCCCATGAGCAAATCCTGTCAGAGGTTTTGTTCCTGCGAAGGGGGAAATCCAACGAATGCCTTTCTCTTGAGGTTCTGCTGTTTCTATTAAGCGATCGCCACATTTAATTGCTACCTTCAGAATTTCCTCATTAGGCAAATATTTATACAAATTTAGCAGACTCGCAATACAACCTGCCGCACCTGCGATGATGTCAAAATTTTGATCTTGGCAAATCAGTGCTGGTAACTTTTCTACTAATGTCCCAGCCATATTTAACAATTCTGGCTTTTGCCATAAAACGCCCAAATGAGTGAGAGTATAAATAACTCCACCCCACCCAGTAAAACCACCAATACAAGAAGTAGATAATTTGCTAGTTTGAATTTGTGTGATCATCGTTGTTAGTGCCGCTTCAGCTAATACTGTATAGCGGTTTTCTTGGCTAATTTCTCCCAAATAAGCGAGAAATAGGGCAATTCCCGAAACTCCATCATAGAGATCCAAACCTAAAGGAGTAATAGCCCAGTGAGTTCCATCAACAAATGATAAACCAATCCAACTCGCTGCTTCATTGTGATGTAATGCTAGTAATTCCAATTGATCGCCGACAGCACAAGCAAATTTAAGTAATTCTTCGGAAGAGGGAAAGATTGAGGATGTTGATAAACGGTAGCTTACCCATCCTTCTCCTCCAGCGTCTACCGCTAATGCACCCAAGGAAGCGCGGATAAACCAGATTTGCCGTTTTAAATCCTCTGAGTTTAACTGCTGAAATCGCCGCCGAACTTGAGAAATACTTGGTTCAGGCAGAAAATTTCTCAATCTTTGATTCTGACTATTCCAAACATCACAAGAATTAGGATAGGTGGTGAATATAGGGATATCTCCTTGCCACAAATCACCCTGTTCAGAAGTAATGACTTTCACTAAAAAAGGGCGATTTTGCACATCTATCCAAAGTTTATCAAATAAGCGATCGCGTTCTAAAGCATTACCTAAAACATGAGGATGAAAACTCTCTTGTAGCAACAATGAATAAGTCTGAGTCGGACGTAAAATAACCCGAATTTCATCAGATTCAAAACAGGTCAGAATTCCTGATTTCGCTAACAACTCTTCTCTAGAGTTCAAGAGTAATTCATAGACATTAGTAAAACCCTGAATAATTGCATCTTGATATTCTAAAACATTCACTTCAGCTTGATTTAGCTGTGGACGATTTTGAGTTTCTTGTGACTCTATTTGTTTACGAATAATTTGCACTTTATCTGAGCCTACTCCCTGTAGCTGAGGAATATAATGAGGCATAATTTGCCCTTTCGCGCCACCAATACCACTTAAATCTACTCCTCTAGATTTACTATTTGCCCATATTTTTCTAGGTAATAATCCTACCCTAAGAACTGATTCACTCATCATCATTTCTGTCAGCAGGGATGCTTGGAAATCACTGATAATGCGTGGATGAAAAAGTGATTCAAGATCAATCAAAATTGGTTGTTCACCAGTAGCAATCAAATTTTCATGATGAAAATCTGTCGCGTCTAGGGTATAAAGTAGGGCTAAATATCCTCCCAACCGTTGATAAAAATGCTCAACTTCTACCACTGAATGGCAACTTTGAACCTGCACAAATTCTATCCAACCATAACTACCACGTTCGATAACTTGTAGCGTCTGAAATTCTGGGAGTTTTCCTCGTTGATTAATCCATGTTAGTAGCTGTTGAAAATGTTTATCTATCGCTAAGGATCTGGGTTTATAAACTATTTGCAAACCAGAACTAAATTTAGCAATTATGACAGAACGTCCACCACGATGAGAATCACCTGCATTGCTATTTATTTCTACTAATGCACCGGGTTCTTTTCCTGGGCTAAATGTTGAACAAATTTCTTGCCAATCAGCACAGAGTCGCTGGATAAACTCTAAACTAACTTCTACCCATTGCTGAATATATATTACTAATTGCCTAGCTAAGACTGGGTATTCTTGCAATAAATTAAGTTGAATATCTCTAGTTTGGAGACTTTCTAGAAAACTGATAAACTTTTCTTCAGTATTATTTCCTGATACCCGATTTTGTAAACAGGCAATATTAAACTCCAGCACCATTGTTCGAGTTAACATTACTAATAAATTACTAGGCAAATTAACCAAAAATATGGTTTCAATTGTGGAGATATCAAAAAGTAAATTAGATTGGGTATTGGCAATTTTTTTGATTCCCTGACTTAGACGTTCGACACCTTCGCTAATTATTGGTTCTATCCCATACAAAAAAGCTCCAGATTTTTCATCTTTGTGTAATTCTGCTGGTGGAGTTATTTTAATTTCTGGTGGATTAGAACGAGAAAAAGCTGCTTCAATTTCTATTAACCAATTCGGAGGAACGGGAATGCGTTTAGCAATATTTTCCACGCTTTCACCCAAGAGGTAGCTAAATTCTTCTTCTGTGATACCATCAATTTCTAAACGTTGCTGAAAGGATAATTCGTCGTTAAAGGGAGTTTGTGATTTCCAAAGTTTTAATTTTCGTTCAGCTAAAGCTGGATTAAGTGGTTTTGAATCATCTATAGATGTAATTCTTTCTGTCAATCTTAGGGCTTGATACCAGGCTATGTTTTGTTGATTCATGACTTTATGGTAAGCTGCAAGCCCCAGAAGATACGGTAGTGATATTATTTTGAGAAATCGTCCCAATAGTATTATTTCCCGGTAATGTATTTTCAACTTGTAGTGTGGAATCCGGTGCATTATCGTTACTCAAATTTAAGGCTTCAATCTGATTATTATTTAACCTTAAACAAGCTTTTCCTTCTTCATCTATTGCTGTATTAAAGATGCCAATTTTATTATCGCTAAGTTGTAGAATTAGGTTAGCATTTCCTTCTACTTCGGCATTAAAATCGGTCTCAATATTGCCAGTTATTGTATTGAACTTAGCATTAACAAATACTTGAGAATTAATTCCGGGAAGAAAGGCGATTCCATCAATAGCATTACCAGTCAATGTATTCCCTTCCATGAAAATATTGATTTTGGCATTTTCACCGGTGGGAATAGTCAATCCTCTCCTGGCATTATTGGTAATTTTATTATTGGCAATAGTCAGATTATCAATATCACTATTTCCAACAATAGCTATACCATCTCTATTATTACTATTAACAGTATTTCCAGAAATATTTAGTTGTTGAATTTTGCCAGTATGAGGAATGAATTGTATTGGAGTTGTTGCTGTTAATGCAGTAGCAATACGAAGACCTTGACTACCATTATTTTCAATGACGTTATTGGTTATATTAGCAGTAGAAATTACTGTATCACCCGTCAAACCAATATTAATACCAAAACGTGAATTATTGCTAATTTGGTTATTGTTAATTAGCAGTTCAACTAAACCTGTCCGATTATCAATAGTCAGACCACTATTCAAAGAATTGATTAAGTTGTTGTTGGCAATAATCGCTTTTCCACTCACATTATTTAGCTGAATACCCGAACCACCCAAGCTGGTAATTGTATTATCTCTAATCGTAGGGTTAGAAATGTTTGTTCCCGTGATGGCAGAATTACTGGTAGCGTTATTGAGAGCGATCGCAAAACCAGATATAGTATTATTATTTCCTAAAGTAATAGTTTCTGTCACCTGCGGTAAAATCCCAGTTCCAGATAACGGTAACTGTACTGCTGATACCTGTGCAGTATTCAATATTTGTACTGGGCTATTTGATAAGACTGATACACCGTTAGGAATTGTAAACCCAGGAATTCCGGGATTTTTCCCAGATTGCACATAAATAATATCATTGGTTTGAGCCACAGCTAACGCATTTGCAACTGTACCAAAAGGACTTTCAACTGTTCCGTTCCCCGTTCCTTCACCTAAATTCACCTGCAAAAAACGATAGGGATTACTAGTATCGGGGTTAATAGCAGCGACTGTATCAATTTGCTGACGCTGATTTACAGTAATAGCTGCTTGACGCTCAACTGATTCACCAATACGTGCCAAACTATCGTTGCTGTTCACATTACGGGGACGACTGGCGGGAAAATTAGCCGCTACCGATAAAACGACTCTAGTATCAAATAAACTATCATTTTGTACTGATAAACTCAAGCCAAAATTATCACTTGGTCGCGCCACTAACCTGCCTTTAATACCGATAACACCATCGCTACCTTCACCAGCATAGTAGTACAATCCCCCATAACCACGTAAGTCACCGCTACCTAATGCTACTAATTTACCACCAGCTTCCATATCAAACCCAGTCATAGCCGACTCAAACAGACGCACCCTATCCAGTAACAGTGAGTTTTGCCCAAATTGGCTTGTACCAAGGAAATTGCTACTAACTTGATTCTGGGTATCACCAATGGGAACATAAGCGTTAGCGCGAAAATCCCAAATTTTACCGAGACTTTCTAACCCTGTTCCCAACTGATTAAAAGAACTCTTACCAGTATCGCGGATATCATAGGAAACATAACCGCCTAATACTCTCTTACTTTGACGGTTATAAGTGCGATATCCCAACACCACATTACCACCCAAGGTAGATTCCGTATCCCAAAGCAACTTTCCTTCGAGAAAAGTCAGATTACTACCTGAAGTCTGGAATAACGGAACAAAGCCCTCAAAGCTACCAAAGGAATTATAACCCGCACCTTCCGTAGTGTAACTTACCCCGAACCGAGGACTTATTGTTGCAGTGTCATTGGCTACTGCTGGTTTTAGTAACCCCCCAAATAGTAGCAAAGTGCTGTAAACACAGATTTTCAGCCTCTTTTTCACAATCTTAAAATATGAGAATGATTATTACTATTACAGAATAGCAGAGTATGCACTGTTAGCAAAGTTAGTGGAAAGAGGAGTTCCAGCTTCAGATATTGTTTTAGGGCTGCATCCCCCGTATAAACGTCCTTATACCAAATATGGTGTTGCTTAAAATTAACCTGTCAATAAGCATTCAGCCATTTTTGCTGTTCTAATGGCTGCCAAGCAATGTCCAGAAATTACGTTATTATTTTTCTGGTTTTTGTTGTATATTTACACAATAGCACGACTCCAATTTAAGCTAATTAAATCTAAGATGTAATCAACGGAGTTATCTATATAATCTTCTGATTTATCATTACCAATTACATACAATTTACCGCCAGTAATATAAATTTTATCTGGTTCTTGGTAGTAAGCTTTGTGACGACTTATCCATCCTGGTTTATCCCCAGTTGTTTCTACTTTTTCTATGGCAAATGTGTGGATATGTAATCTATAAACTGGAGTTTCATTATAGATTCTTGTACCAAGATATCCTAAATTACCAATGATATATATATATTCTCCCACTAATGTAGCAGAATGAAAATCAGTTGGCGGAAATACATCTTGGGGATAACCAAAAATATGAAAATTACCATCACCTTGATAAACTACAACATCATTATATATACAAAAATCAGGGTCATAGTAATCTTCATGTTCACCAGCTATTTCTACAATTCTGCCATCTGGTAATTGTGTAATAGTTCTGCCAAATCGCTGATAACACCATGCTGGATCTTGCCAATTTTCTGTATCATTAAAAATATTTTTTGCTGTATAAGCAGCACAACCTTCACAAATCATAGCTTGCCAAAAAGAAATATCCATTAATTCTGGATTAGCTGTACCAAAACGTGAATGTTTACCAGCAAAATATTGTTGTGTCGATAATTGGGATAGCGAAAATTTGCTGTTGGTAATGCCAGTGAAAACACGCCGCATATCATCGTTAATATCGTTCAAATCTTCACTAGCCGCAACCAACATTTTGACAATTTCCAGATTATTAGCTATCTTAATAGCGTTATCATTGCAATCATTAATTCTGCTAGGGTTTACGCCAGCTTCCAAGAGAATTTTTACACAATCGGTTGCACCACACTCGGCTGCAATTAATAAAGCAGTATTACTAAAATCATCAGTGGCTTCAATATCAAATCCCTCTGCAATTAACCACTGTAATATTTCCGGCTGATTGTTTTCTATAGCATACATCAACGGCGTTTTACCACAGTTTCCCTCATAGCTGGAATTTGCTCCCGTAGCTAGAAGTAATTTGGCTTTGGCTAGTTCACCTGCTTGAATACTCAACAACCAAGGAGTTCTATACCAACAATCATACACATCTTGATCTGCTCCTTGTTCCAGTAATAATTTTACTTCTTCTAATCTACCAAAAACAACAGCTTGCATTAATTCTGTCCATTGCAATTGGTCTGAATTAGCACCTGCATTTAATAGTAATTGAACAGCATCAAATCTACCAATACGAGCAGCTACTTTAATTGCCGTTTCACCATAGCTACTCATGCCATTGACAGCAGCACCTTTAGAAATTAGTAAATCTAAAATAGAGAGCAAGTTTTGGTCTAGCAAAATATCTCGACCGTGCATAGCATCAATTAAAACATCATATTCTTGAGGTGTTTGATAGTGAATATTCGCGCCAGCATCTAAAATTAATTGGATTTTTTCTAAATTACCCGATTGTACAACCAACCCAAGTACAGTATAGTCAGATTGTTCTGCAATAGCATTCACATTTGCACCATGTTCCAAGAGGAAATGAATCATATCAATACCTGCATTGGTGCTACTAACTGCATACATTAATGGTGTTTGCTGGGAGTATTCGTTTTCGTCTATACAGTCAATATCCACACCCTTGGCTATTTCATATCCGACTCCCGCAATGTTTCCTTGCTGTGCATAAATATGAATTTGCATAATTCTTCTTTTGTAAACTGCTAATCTAAAATTATGGTTGTTGCTAAATTTAAGTATGAATCATGCGTAGATATTACCTCCAGTAACAGGATTTGTGGTTTTGCCTAAATAGAGGATTATAGAAATAACATTCTAGCCTATATTTTAGCCCTTTAAAAGTTGCCAAATTCTTATCATTGCAATCCTGGAGTTTGATAAACTCGTGCTGGAAAATTCTCCAAAACATCAGGTTCTTGATGATTACCAGACCCCTGTTCCTCTTGTTCCTGGACTGTGGCCACATCTTCCTCTGGTAATGGCAACATCCGTCCTGCTTCCTCAATGCGGTCATACAATGCCTGTGTGAGCATTTTAATATCAGGAATTGTCACCTGACTTTCTAAAGCCAGTCTAACTTGTGTGTCCCACAGACCCTCACTTTCCTTAGCTCGTTTTTCATCTGTTTTCGACACAGGAATAATTAAAGGATAGGGAATAGAAGCTTGTCCCCCGGAACTGTAACCAGGACTGGTAATTACACATTTACCTTGGGGAAACTTGAGAATTTCATCGGCACTGATAACAGGCATCTTTTGTAAATTCTCACTCCAGCTAATTGAACGGCTCATTTGTCCACCAAGAGTTCGCCCAGTGGTCCGATTTTTAATCAGCACTTCCTTCTCACCGTAACGTTTTGAGTAATCTTCCGCCGTTTTATAGTTACCAGGATTAAATAAAACATGGGTACTGCAAGCCGAAGCAATGGCACTTCCCATTTTATCGCCATAAATATCGTAAAGCTGCTCTAAACTTTGGATACCTAAAATAAAACAAGCACCATTAGAACGATATTCATTAATCCACTGAGGCAGTCGGTCTAACTTAATTGATGGTAATTCATCCAAAGAAATAATCAACGGGTCTTTACGGGGACGGCTCAAATTACCGACAATCATTAAGTGCATTGCTGCTGCTAGTAAAGGACCAACCACACTACGACGTTCATCATCTAGCTTGAACACCACCATTTCTCTACCTGATAGCTGAGTGGGAATATCCGATTGACCGATGAAGGCCCGTAACAAATCAGCTTGAATAAAAGATGAGAAAGTCCCTGCCGCTGTCGTCAAAATCCCGGAAATAGTCTTTTCTGCGTCCTTAGCACTCAAAAATTGGATAAACGAGGTGGCTACCCATTCATCCAACCGTTTGGACTGGACCGCATGATCAAGACGTTGTACCAATTTTGGCAACCGCAACACCGCATACAGCATGGCCATATCTGGGTAGGGTGAACCCTTGACTAACTGTAATAATGCTTTTGCTAACAAATCCCCAGCTTTAGCAAAGAACTCGTCACTCTTACCCCCACTAGCAGCATTGCGGTTAATGACTTGACCAATTTCCCCAGCCATTACCCCATCCCGTGCATCCCGCATAAAATCCAAGGGATTGATGACACCACTAAAAGCTTCACCAGGGGCAAATACTCGCACTTTATAGCCATAACGTGCTGCTAGAGGGGCGTGCAGTCGCATTTGGTCGCCTTTTTTGTCGTAGAGTAAAATTGGAAACCCTTGCTGCATGGCACTTTCTAGCATCCGGTCAATGGTTGAGTAAGTTTTCCCAGAACCCGGCGCACCTATTACCAGTGTTCCCCGTTCGGCATGAGGAAACCAAACTGTAGGTGCTGCACCTAGCATGGTTTGCAGGTTAGCCATTAACCCCCGCCACTTCCCTTTTGTCCAGTAACGGGGTGTACCAGACCAGAGGGTAACTTTATTGTGTTTGTGTTCTTTGATTTGCTTAAATGCCAGGTTAGTGGCTGCTAGTTTTTCGCTGACACCGCAGACTTTACCAGTGGTGATTTTGCCTTTACCCGTACCACTGATTTGCAGTAGTATTAAAACTACCAACAGTCCAGCCATCATTGTCCAACCTTGGGGGTTGTTGTACTGTTGAAAGAATTTACCGAAGTCAATATTGGCTAGTGTTGGTTGGTAAGTTGGTAAGCTAATTAGTGCTGTTTGAGTAGTGAAATGGTGGTTTGGTAAGTTTTGCTGGTAAAGGTTCATGGCAGTTGTATATGGGTTTACCAGCAATTTTAGTGATCAAGGTAAAGTTAGGGAATTGACCTTTTGGATATTTTTTACTAACTCCAATAAAAGCTCCACATCTCACCTAATTTTCTGCACGATAAACAGATATTTATACTTTACAAGATGGATATCTACAACACGCTCCGCATCCCGTAAAGAACGTAAACAAGAGAGAGTAGCTATCGCAAAGAACAACAAAAATACATAAAAACCAAAACCGCCTACCATACCACAGAAACAATTATGGGAGAGGTTGAATATAGATAATCTATTTTGCACAACTAATTTATGATTCAGTTATTAACAACGGGACATCATAAAATTTAAACTTTTGATCTACCGTAATTATAGTTAGCCCTTCTACCAAAGCCTGAGCAATTAACATTCTATCAAAAGGATCTTTATGATACATTGGTAAGTCAGCAACCTTTATTCCATGTGCCAACGTCATCCCTAAAATCTCTAAATTACTAAAGCGTAAAGCTTCCTCTAAATTACTAGGAGCTATTAACTTTCCTAAAGACTGTTTAATAGAAATTTCCCAAGCACTAATAGCACTAACAAAAATTAAATTCTCACGATTAGTAATTACTTCTCGTACCTGATTTGACAGCTTAGAATCATTTTCTAAAAACCATAACAGGATATGAGTATCTAGCAGAAAACTCATTGTTCTTCTCCATAAAAAGCAGCAATCACTTCTTCTGAAGTGTCATCAAAATCATCAGAAATCTTAACCTGTCCTTGCCAAAAACCTGCAACCCTTGGTTCTAAAGTACCTTCATTACTCATCACTATGGAACTATGATTTAAACCTGCTTTTTCAACTGTAGGTTCTGCTTGAGATAGAGGCAAAACTTTTGCCCAAGGAACTCCCTGACGAGTTAGCGTAATTTCCACATGATTTTGGATATCTGATAATAAATCAAGTAAATTATCTGATAAGTAAGCAATATCGAAAGTTTTTTCTGACATTGTTATTTCTGTCCGTCCTACTCACTATAAATATTATATAGCAATCTGGTTTAATAATCTCCTTTTGTAGCCGCTGGCTGAGAACGCAATTCTAAAAGGGTATTTGAAAAGTCATGCTGTAGCTTGCTTAGAGTAGCACAGCGTAGTGTTCCACTTTGCTCCACATGGCTAATACTCCCGTAAAGGATACAAAATGACAATTATACCTTTTCCAATTTTTAAAATATTATGATTTCAACCATAACATTGCCACCTTTTCAACCGTCACCTTGCCGTTGCGGCAATCTCAAACTTGAAATCACAACACTACATTCAAGCAAAGTTACTAACTAAATTTAGAGGCTAACGCCTCAGACTTTGGACAATCATATTTATGCAGTCCAATGGTTAAATCAAAAGTTACAAACAACTCTAAACACCCCCATCAATCTCCTCCCAAAACTGCTGCTACTAAACCTAAAACTACCAAAGCCAGAGCAACTGAAATTGATGATGATGACTTTGAAGGAGAAGAATTTGAAATAGACCCAGAACTCTTGAATGATAACTATAACCAAGTCCGTAAACCGCTTCTTCCCTATGGTATCGTCGTTAATGATAAACCTGCTGGACTATTAATTCCAGAAGACCAGTTAGAAAAAGCTGGTTGGCTGGAAATGCCTGAAGAAGACGATTTAACTACTGTCACTTTAACTGAAGATGTTACCGGACTATTAATTACTGAAGGTCGGTTACTGGTTTTAGGTTTTGCACCAGAATATATCCGCTATAAATCAGATGTTGAAGATGTCGGTGGTTCGTTATTTGGACTTTATGATGATTATAAACAAAGTCTTGATAAAAGAACAATGGATGTCTGTTCTGAACACGCAATTATGTTTCTGGATGACAAGAATCAAGCATTACATACTACTCCTGTTGTTGTCCGATTCAAGAATGTAGCTCTCTGGAGTTTTAAATCAGTCCGTGAAGAGTTTTACCGTTCATTAGAGAAAACCTTTGCTGATTATTTCCAAGTACCATTTAGTGGTAAAAGTGATAAATGGCGAAGTTTAGGGGTGCTGGAAGTTGAGTTTAGAGCAATTAAAGAAGGTGAAGGTAAGAATAAACACAACTGTTGCAAAACTGTAGCCTATACTAAACCCACAGTTGAAAACTTTCCCCAACTGTATTTAGGTAAACCCGCAGCTAAAGCTTTAATTTGGCAACAACATGATGCTATCGCTGGTTTCAATGAACCACAATCTCTACCTGCTTTACCAGGAGAATCGGTATCTGTAGAGGTGGAAGTTTTACCACCAAACAAAAATAAGAACAAGAGTAAAACTCAAGCTGTCCGTAAATCCAAACCAACAACTAAACCACCTCGGAAAATTCAAGTAATTGAAGATGACGATGATGAAAATGACGATTTAGACCCTGATTTAGACGATGATGATTTTGAATTTGAAGATGATGATGAACAAGATGATGACGAATAGTTGAGTGCTATTAAATTACCTGGGTTGAACATAAAATCTGCCGTAGTCAAAAACTATGGCAGGTTTCTCACTGAAAAAGCTAGACATTATTTTTCTTTACGGTTATTGAATAACAAGAACTGTTACTTAACTGATTTATTGATAGTAGCCAAAAGTTGACTATCTGCAACTTGATAACGATTACCATTAAAACAGAAATTCAATTGCCGTAATTGCTGTTTTTCAGTTTGCAATACTTTAATACAAGGTAAAGACTGATTGCGGTTTTCTCCTACTACGAATAATTGCTTTCCTGGTGGTAATGTGGGATTTAAATAACTCAAGAATACCTGAGTAATTGGTTTGTCATTTCTGAGCCAATAACCAGCATATAAACAACCTAAAGCACCACAAACATCTGGAGTATTAAAGTTGAAAAGTGTCAGCTTACCATCTTTTTCTGACACATTCCAAATCAGTATATTTTCAGCAGATGCTTTAGGATTCAAATTTGTATTGTCTCTAATCACTTGTTCTAAAACAGGAGTAGAAACAACATCAACAGCTTTATTCCAATTCACAGTTGTAGCATTTAAACTACATCCTCCTAAACTGAAAAGCATAGAAAGTAGCACAAAGATACTCAAGCCAACACGAAACCAATACACTCCATAACGTATTCTCATAGAAGGTTCTGGTAATTGATATGCTGTTGTTTCTAGTGAGTGAGATTGAGTAAGAGAGGCTGATAAAGAAGAAACTCCCGCTCCTACTGCTGCTTGCTCAAATTGTATTTTTGAATGCAAATCAATATCAAGTGTTTCCTTTGTTTCTGGCTCATAAGATATAGAGGTTGTAGATAAATTAGTCATAAAAACCACGGTTGTAAATGTAGAACTTGCAACTTTTAAAAGCGTGAAAAAAGACGAATATAGTAGATTGATTTGTTGTAAAAATAGCTACAATAGCTAGGACATTTATTTGTTAATCGTTCCCTATTCACTTTCAATTAAATGCGATATACTAACCGATATTTACTACCTCTAATTAGCAGTATTTTGAGCATTACTAATATATCTAGAAGTGAAATTAGAAGTGCAGGTCAAAGTTCCGTTATCGCTGTTATTATTGCCATAAAAAGCTAAAGCAGTTTGTCCATAATCTTTCAGACTGAGACGACCAAAAACATCAGAACTACTAGCATCAACTTTGCTATTATCACCACCAAAATGCTTTTGAGCTACTCGTTCAATCAGCCGTTCACCAGTGAATAATTGTCCTGTAATTGGGTCTATTTCCGTTTGAGTTACTTGAATTTTATTGGCAATATCAGCCATAAATGCCCTATCCTGATCCGCAAGAGGAAAAAACTCAAATAATTCAGCTTCAGTAGGTTGATAACCTTGTTTAACTCGCTCAAGAAACTCTTCTCCTCCAGACTTGGCAGCAATTAACCGCACTGCATAGGGATTGTAACTCATGAATTGATACCTTCCCAGTCCTCGACCACAATTTAAACCCCCATCAGCGCAGGTATGCACACCAACAGCTTGATAATCTCCACTACCAGCACTTTCAATTTCGGCAATGGCGTTTCCTAGTAATGGCAAATTAACACCGTAAAAAGATTGACTGATAATTGAACGATTACTACTGGTAAATCTGCAAGGATTAATTTGACTTGTTGTGCTATTTTGATTGAGATTACTTCTCACCTCTTTATTTGCACCCGTAGGTGTAGAAGTGGTATTAACACTTTGCTCATTTCCACCGTCCACATTGCCTACAAACATCAAAGCATTCACCTGATAGCTGAAAAAAGGAATTGGACCGATAAAATAAGGTGTACAACCCATCTTCCAAGCGCAGAAACGAAAGTATAAAGCCGTATCTACTGTATCAGTGGTTTCATCTGTTTCCATGACCACAACTTTAAAAGCTTTACCAAAGGGTAAACGTCCTGTTGGTTCTCGTCCATTGTTAACCGCTTTGAGTATCCCCGAACCTCCCTCAACCTCCTGGTATTTACCGGAAATCCATTGCTTACCTTCAAGTGAACTGCGATCGCTTGCACCTACATTTTCCAAATTATCTAGTTCTAAATAAGCACAATCTTTTTGAGTACAGGGTACAGAAAAGCCTTGCACATCTGAGCCAGAAATTGGATTGTTACGGCGATTTTCTGCTATTCCATAAACCGCATCAATTCGCATGACTAAACTACCAATTTCACTGATAGGATTAGGCATTAATCCTAAAGGTACTTGTCCCAGTCCTGGAATATTTTTGACAAAACTATTCATCCAATTTGTCAAATCTTGAATTGGTACTGCTTCTAAATTAGGAATTGAAGTCAGCGAAAACTTGGACAAATCAATTTCTCCCAGCTTGATGTTCCCAACTTCGTATTGTGTCAATACCTGAGATAAAGTTAAATTTGCTGGTTGAATTCCTTTAGTTTTCAGTAAAGCAGCAATAGATTGAATATCTTTGACTGCTGTTTGAGCTAATTGAGGAACAACTTTAGCTAAATGACTCAATGTTTGTTCTTTAATCAAAGAAAATTCACTTAATGCAATATTGTTTAAATCAGTAGATGTTATCTCTCTAATAGCTTGCAAAGCAAACTTTTCTGCTTGCAATGCCTCACTGATATCTCCTAACTTCAAATATACATCAGGAGTCATGCCCACAGTCCAAGTCCGACTCAAATCATAACCTAATGTTTGGCTATAGAGACTGCCATCAATTGCCCCAGATTGACTGATACCTGGTAGTTGACTCAGAGAAATTTGCTTCCAGTCTGGCAACAAAAGTTTAGTTGCAGGTAATCGAGATTGAGCATTAGTAACTTCTACAATTCGAGTAGGCAGATTGCCATTATTAAATATGCTGTTTGCAGCCTGAACAGTGACACTGTAGATAATAAAACTGATGACAATTAGCACAAATATCCATCTTTTTGAATTGTTCATAATTCAAGTTTTCCTGTGAGGATGGTAACCACCACGGCAACACGATAACTACACCCCAATCAATCAAGTATTTTCTTAAATCAAGACTGGATTTGTTTGACTTTTGGGTGTACGTATTAGAGAAAATATGATTTATAAATCGCATTCCTGAATCCTGACGATTTACAACTCTAATTCTGGGGATGTTGACTGTTGACTTTTCTTAGACTTGTAACCTAAACCAGAGCCATATCCTGGTAATTTTGGATTGGGATTAGCTGCTGATTCGGTATAGGGTGTATCACCCAAGTTAATTTCAAAAACATTTTCTTGATAACCATCTTCAAATCTGTCTGTTTCCCAAGGATTAATATTATCCTCATCACCCGGCGATTGATAACCGTTGGCAGACTTAACCTGACGATTATTATCATCATCAAAATTTGATTCCTCAAGACTATAACCATGCGACTGATAACCCTTGGCAGATTTAACCTGACGATTATTTTCATCCTCAGCATTTTGATTTAATGCGGGTTCTTGATTCATTGGTATGACCTGAAAAACAATACCAATACCAGCATAAAAAATTGATTGATTAACGGCACTAACCGATTGGCTAATTATGTATTAGCCTATTGGCTATTTTGGGTGATGCGCTCATATCGAGAAGACAAATGGCACAAATCAACTTGATTCCACCCGAAGTCATAGCAGAAATCAATAATCGTAAAAATGCTAAACTGTCAGACAACACATTGAAAATGCTGCAAATTCTCGCTAGTTTAAATACCCCTAAAGAATTGTTAGCAACTTTATTAGAAATAGCCGAATTTTCTGTACACCATATTCGCTATCTAGCAGGTCCATTAGTGATTTACGGCAATTCTTGGGGTGATACAATTCCTCAATGGCTGAAGTTTGCTTGTATTCAAGACAGGTTAGAACTAATTTGCAATGAGTATGAACAAAATCAAGTTGGTGAATATGCCACAGCTACAGAAGTTCTCACTTACATGATGCCTGCAAGTTACGAAGCACCTTTGCATCGAGATTACGCTGACCTTTATCTTTGGGTAGGCAATGAAGTTTTAACTAAATACAATAAATTACCAAAAGATTGCCAGAGTTTTTATGAATTTATTGATGGTAATACGAACGATACTAGCAATAAATCCATCATTCATTTTCAGCAGGTAAAGAATGATTTTCACGATATTAGTCAGTCAATTCGCCGCAGCATAGTTAAACACGCAGCACAAGAAGGATGGGGGAAACGTCGTGTTAATGACAAGTCTAAGATAGACTCAATTGAAAATACTCCTCCTCCTGAATCTTCCTCCAATTCATCTGTACAAATGGACTTGTTTTAAAGTTACCAAAAATCCTCAGTTTTAAACTAGAAGTTCAAGACTGAGGATACATTTACTCTAACCATTGTTATGTTCTAAGTTTCATTGAATCGTGTTGATTGAATGATTGAAAGCAAGTGAAATGGAAGCTATTGCTTCGTTGTTTTTGATAATCAAATCTCAATTTAGTTACCATGAATATTCAATCAGTTCAAGAAAGTTTAAATTATCTCATCCTGGTAATTACAGCATTCTCTACCATTGTCATGCTTGTTGATTTCATAGTGGGATTAGTGCATTTATGGCATCAAGTCGCTCTTAACGTCGAATATTGTATCACTCACAAAACATCTGAACAATCAAATATTGAACCTATTGATACCACAAATAGCAATCTTAATGTTGAACAAGAAAATTGTCATCCATCTGCTAACTATAATTCTGTTGTTAATAGTTATCCCAATTCTGAAAATGACAATAAATCAGCTATCTATTATCATGCTTCAAATAGTTCTCTCAATGTTGAAAATGACAATGGTAATCAATCAAATGATAGCACTTCATTACAACCAGAACTTGAACTTAATAATTCAGTTACTATTAACATAGACAAAATTGATTTACGCACAGCTAGAAAAATTGCCAGTGCCATTAAAAAAGTTTCAAAACCCAAGTCTGACTTAATTATCAAACAAACAGTCAATGGTAAAAGCGTTCCTTTAGCTTGGTTACAAGCACAGATTAAAAATCGCTTAGAAATTGCCCCAGAAATTGTCAAACCAATTATTCAAGAATTAGCTGCTATTGCCATTAATAATTCTCAACACCATATCCAGCATCATCAGGTTGTCCAAACAAGTAAACGTCAGCGTCAAATTAGTTAATTGAATCAAGTTATAAGGAGAGGGATATTACATATAAACCTCTCTTTAACAAAGTTTGGAGGTTGAATTCCCCTGCTTCTAAAGGCAACAAGTTTTGTATCGTGTTCTAAATCCCCATTGCAAAACTTAATTACGCATTAATTTAATTATTCTTATCAAACAATACCGACTAATACTTATGGCTAAAAAGCCAAATTATCATCACTATGAATTACTCCCCAGAATACATTTTAGTCAAAGATACTCCCACTCTTAAAAGCATTATCAAACCTTTGTTTCATGCAGAAATTTTAGCCTTAGATTGTGAAACAACAGGACTCGACCCTTTAACTGACACAATTAGATTAATTCAAATAGCTGCACCCAATTACCCAGTTGTACTAATTGATTTACCAGCTATATCTGTGCGCGATAGCGCAGAACACAATACCGAAAATAATCGGCTACACTGCACCAGAAGCACTCGCACTGGAATTTATCGTTTACTACTCAAAAAACTCTTCTGCAATTCTGCTGTGAAAATCGCTCATAATGCCAAATTTGAATGGCAATTTCTCACCCAAGCTGGACTTCAACCTTCTGGATATTTCTTCGATACTCAACTTGCTTACCAAGTTGTGAATGCGGGAATTAAAACCAGTGCATCTTTAGAAAATGTAGCTCGTAAACTGTTGCGTATACAACTAGATAAAAGCTTACAAACTAGCAATTGGCATCAACAACTAACTCCAGAACAATTGCAATATGCTGCTACAGATGCTGCTATTTTACTTGACCTTTACCCGATTTTAGTCAAGAAATTAACACAGGCGAAATTGCTAAAAATTGCCCAACTGGAATTTCATTGTCTACCTGTTGTCGCCCAAATGGAACTCAATGGAATGTTATTTGACTTGTCCAAATGGCAAACGCTGGGTGCAAAGTTAGAAGCTGATAAAATAACTGCACTTCAACAGTTAAAACAACTGCGTCTTGCTGGTAAATCTCAACTATCACTGTTACCAGAATTAACGGATACTGTTAATCCTAATTCACCCCCACAAGTATTAGCTGCTCTCCAGGCTCTGGGTATTGCCATACAATCAACTAACCAAAAAGATTTAGTGCCTTTGGTTAATCAATATCCTATTATTAAGGCTCTTTTAGACTATCGCCACCTTGCCAAAATTACTGCTACTTTTACTGATAGTTTACCTAAACACATTCACCCCAAAACTGGGAGAATTCACCCCAATTACTATCAACTAGGCGCAAGGTCTGGAAGATTTTCCTGTCGTCACCCACCATTACAAACCATTCCCCGTCATGCGGCAGCTAGAAATTGCTTTATTGCTGCACCTGGCTACCAAATTTTAGCAGCAGATTATTCGCAAATCGAGTTAAGAATTGTCGCGCGTCTGAGTGGTGATGCTAAGATGCGCCAAGCCTACCGTCAAGGTGCTGATTTGCACAAACTCACGGCAGCTTTGGTAACTGGTAAGCGGATCACGGAGGTTAGTGAAGAAGACCGCAGACTGGCTAAAGCGATTAATTTTGGACTGATTTACGGTATGGGGGCTGCTAAACTTCGCATTTATGCTGAAACTAAGTATGGTGTGACAATGACACTGGATCAGGCAAAGGCTTTTAGAACCAGGTTTTTTGATGCTTATTCTGGTGTCACTAAGTGGCACGAAACGATTAAGCAGGCATATTTGCGGGGTGTTAAAGAAAGTCGGACTTTAGCAGGGAGAAGACGGAGATGGGCAGATAAACCCAGATTAGCAGAAATGCTCAATCATCCTGTGCAGGGGTTAAATGCAGATATTAATAAGTTGGCGATGGTGAAGCTGATTAAGCCGTTAACTAGGACTCATGCAAAGTTGATCTGCGTTGTCCATGATGAAATTGTCCTGGAATGTCCAGAGAATGAGGTTGAGCGAGTGAGCCGGATGTTACACAGATGTATGGTTGCTGCGGCTCTTAAGTTTCTCAACCCTGTGCCTGTGGTAGTAGATATTACGGTAGGTGATAGCTGGTAACTACGGGACTTAGACAAGAATTGTCTTGATGCTCCCGCTCTATAAAGGGACGGGATATTACGGCAATTTGATACAATCAATGTAAATTCTGTTAAATTGGGCTAAAATTTAATAGCTAAATAGCAGTTAATCTTGCAATGAACCCCTACGCTATCCTTAATCAGAACAAATATCAACGTGTTAGTGATGGCATGAGCCGACCCTTGCTAGAAAATTGCGAGACTGCCTCACATATCCTTATTTTAGTTTGGCCACAACTTGGAGATTTTGATAGTCTTGAATATGCGTGGTGGTTGCAGCGTGAAGCTAAAAACTTGACAGATAAAAAACTCGCTATTCGTGCGGTGGGAATTGGTAATCTCGCTTCTGGCACAAAATTCTGTGAATATACAGGATTTCCGCCGGAAAATTTATTTGTTGAACCTGATGGAGAACTACATCACCAACTCAATCTCTATTCTGGTCTGAATCTTTCTCTCCCTGGGTTTGCTGAGTCCCAGAAAGCTTGGCTAAATCTAATTTTGATGTGTGCAGGGATTGGTAGTCCGGGAACGTTGGCGGAAGTTTTTCGGGGATACAAGGGCGACCGCAAAGCCCCTCAACTGATTGGGGATAATGAAATCATTCAAGGTACTCCTCTACCTGCCTTCCAAGGCTCATTTTTCCAATTAGCCGGCGGCAGTGGCTTTCAACGCCCCTTTGAGTTAGCTACTCTGCGGCTACGGAATATGGTGGAAGTCCTCAGAAATTGGCAGACTTATGTACCGAATTCTGCCTACTTAACTCAGCGTGGTGGCACTTTTTTGTTTGATAGCAAAGGTCAGTTACTTTACGAACATCGAGATCCAGGAATTCTCGGCTTTGCTGCTAATATGAGCCAACCCCTATCATTTTTATCCTTAATTGAAACAGACAACTGTGCGTAAACTATATCGCTTTCTTATTTGCCAAAATTGACAGAAGAATGATAATTCCACTGCACCGGATCTAAATCATAGTAACATTTTAGTTGCTGATAAACTGCCGGATGATGAAATAACAATTTGTGTGGTTTTTCAAAGAAAGTTTCAGTCGCTACAGCAAAAAATTCTGCGGGATTCGTTGCACCATAACTATCCATGACATTATTTCTACCTTCGAGAACATCATGACAAAGTTGTTGATATGCTTCACTCATCACTTTAGCCCAAATTGAATAGTCAGAATTGCGTTGTAAAATCGGCACACCTTCAGCTTGACCATCCTCTTGATCTAACTGATGGGCAAATTCATGCAGGACAACATTATGTCCATCTTGCCAATTAAAAGTATCCTGTTTTACCTGTTCCCAAGACAATATTAACTGGTCTTTTGTCCATGATTCCCCTAGTCTAGCGACACGCCTTTCTTCAACAACATAATTGCTAATAGCAGCCGTTTCTTTAACAATATAGGCACTGGGATAAACCAAAATTGAACGCAATTTTGGGAAGTATTCTCCTCGTTCATTAAGTAGAAGTAAACAGGCAACAGTCGCAATAATCAGTTTCATTTCTTCTGTTACCTGTAATCCTCTACAGCCAATAAATTGCTTTTCGGTTAAAAACACTTGAATATGTCCTTGAAGTCGCCTTCTTTCATCTGATGACAGATAGAGATATATAGGAAGATTATTCTCAATAACGGCATTCCAAAGGGGAGGAAAAGGGCGACGTTTAAGACGGTTTCTTCTTCTTTTAATGAGGAAGGGATTGGCTAAAATCCCAATGATAATTAGCCCAATAATGACAAAGACAATAATTGTTTCAATCATTGATTATTGGTTGCATTACTGCCATATTTGATGAAAATTTAAAATCATATATAGGAATCATATTTAATTCTTGAAAACCTCCATACACTTTACTTGTTCACTATCTACACAGATAATTTCACAACTCAAATACCAGTTCTATATTAGCTAAATTGTTGAGGATAAAACCAGCTTATCCAAATAACTCCCGATGTTGATAAGCAAACGGTGAAACATCCTGACTCGATACAGGTTGAGCATAAATAGCCTGATTGCGAATAGCTTGCATTTGTTCTGATTCTCGTTCCATTGCTGGGGTAAATTGCGATCGCTGTCTCAACAAATCCTCAAACTCAATTTGTCCTGCTCTACCTTGAGCAAAAGCATTCTCAGCACAACGACGCACAGCATTACCAATTTCGGCTGGAGTACAAATTCTATACTCAGCTAACAGCCTCCGCCACTGCTCATCACTCCAAGGTGAATCATTGCCTGAAAAAGCTGAAAAATACTTAGCTAAATGCAAATTGAAAACTTCGTATCTTGCCCCCTCATGGGGTAAATCCACAAAAAAGATATCATCAAAACGACGCACTAATTCCGCAGGTAGCATTTCTAGACGGTTGATAGTGGCAATCGTATAAACAGGCTCTTGGTGTTCCTGCATCCACGTTAACAAACCCGCAGACAACCGCCGGGCTACACCTCCGTCTGCATTCGAGTCCCAACCGGCAAAACCTTTATCAAAATCATCCCAGTAGAGAACGCAGGGAGCAAGGGATGTTACCAAAGCAATAAATTCCTTTAAAGCTCGGTCAGGATGAGGACTACCCAATAGTACACCCCAATTAGCGGCTAACAGTGGCAAGCCCATTTTCTTAGCGGCTAACTTGGCAGATAAACTTTTACCTGTTCCTGGTGGTCCCCATAACAACATTCCTGTGGGAAACTTCAAATTATATGTTTGTGCTTCTGGTTGCAACAAACAGGTAATAGTTTCTAACCTTGTTGCCAATAAATCTAACCCCGCAGATGAAGGGATATCCGGTTGGGCAATGTACTCTAAACCCCGTCCCTTTAATTTGTTAACTTTATGATCAAGAACTAATTGGGCGATATCCTCAAGTTTATCTGCAAAACCTAAACATTGTTTCAGTAGCAAATTTATCTCGCCTCTGGGTAAACCTTGACAGGCACGAATTAGCAATTGCAATGCTTGGTTTGTTGAATTTGTTTTTGAGTAAGGATAGCCATTGCCTAAAGTCGAGTGCGAACAACAATCAAAAAACTGCTGTACAATCAGTTCTACCTGCTGTTGGTTTGGCAATGGATTAGACAGTACAGGAATAAAAGGCTGTAATTCTAGAGGTAGTTGAACGTAAGTTTCTAGTAATACCCAATAATTATCTTGCTGACTCCACAAACCTTGATGATAAGCATTCAGTAATTGATAGCTAAGTTTTTGACTAATTTGGCTACCATTATTTTCCTGTAACACTCCCTCTAACAAATAAATACCTGGTTGATAGTCTGACAAAAGATACTGAATAATATTCTGGTTTTTACCCCTATCACTTGACTGTAAGATGTACTGACCTTGATGCTGAATTAATTGTTGTAGTTCACAGTAACCGGGATTCCAGAGAAAGACTGACAAAGATTGCTCCTCACCCCAATAATAAAACTGCTCTAAAATCTGCATTCTGTCAGGCGTATGATATTCCACAGCCACAATTGCCGTATTTTGGTTAGCTAGGGCAGGCCAGTCTGTCAATTTCATGAATTTGATGTGAATGACTTACTTACCTCTTATAGAGCAAATTGATTACTAATGCCTTAGCCTTATGGATAATTATTGCTAACCAATCGGCTTTGTTATAACCTAAGCAGAGCTTGAGCAAGACGCACTAAATTTTCGATAAACTCATAATGTTGCCAAAGACAGCGATTGCTTTCATCTAAACCTTGACTGCGATTTTTGTCTAAGAGAGATTCAATTTCAGCCTGAACCATAGGAGAAAGACGGAGAGTTAAAATTTCTTGAGGAGACGGTAACTTTGCCAAAAACTCTAAAACTTCAGTTAGTCCAGAAAAACCTGTCGCCGGATTAGCACTAATTTCTCGCAATCCTAAAGCCAAAATTTGGGGTAAATCTTCCTTGCGAGATTCTAAATTTCGCGCCATTTCATCAGGTATGTCTAAAGTAATTTGCATAATTTTTGGCTCTTCGGTAATATAAATTATATATAAATTGCCTCGGCTAAAACACGCTCACGAATCCGGGGTTTAAGCCCATTCTTAGTAACAACATCCACCTTCAAGCCAAACAACTGACTTAAATAATCCCTAAGTTCCACCAACATAATAAAAGTAGGCGCTGTTTTATAATCAACCAAAATATCTATATCACTTGCTTCCGTCTCCTCTCCCCTAGCATAAGAACCAAAGATCCAAATTTCTGTAATTTGATAAATTTCACAGAGAGATTGCTTTTGTAGTGAATACTTTTTATCATATTTTATCGTCAGCCACAGTTAATTTAATCTTAACAAACACAATTATTTCCGCCTTGCTTGCAATTTTTTCATCCCTTCCAAGACTGCACCCGACTTTCTGCTTCCATCGGTAATACCTCCGCCCGTTGACGAATACGAGCAAGCACTTCATCCCGTTGCCCATAACGTTTTTGCAACAAATCACGGACTTCTTGCTCCATCGAAATCCCCTTTTGTGCCGCCAAGCGTTTAATGCGCTCAAGCAACTCATCAGATATATTGCGAATAGTAATTTTTGTCATACTGCCTCCTTTACTAGTGCTAATCTACTACTGACTCATGTTGGCGTTTGATGATAGCTCTGTAAATCTCTGTCTAGTGACCAGATAAATACTTCACTCATGGGGAAACGTTTACACGATTTATTAAATTCTTTAATGATGCTGAGATCCCCGAAGCTTGTTCCTTCTTGTTTATCGGGAGCTTTGTTTTTACCAGCCAACTCCGGGAACTGGTCAATCCATAACATTATCTCTGTTGTGTTTGGGAATGTAGTAGTTCGCCAGGGAGCTTCACCTGTGAATGCTTCTTTAACTGCTTTAACAAAACGTAAGGCTGTTTTCCTTCGCATTGTGCCGTCGCCGTTTTGGGCAATATGGTTGCCTGTTTCGAGAATGGTCGCCATAGGCAACAAAAAAGTACAGCCAGATTGAGCATAGGTCTGAAAATCTTCGAGAACTGATGCTCTATGTTGATTATAGTTGGGAACGTTAAGTATTTCCAAGAATATGCTGGTATCAATCAGACAAATACTACTCATTACTGTACTCCTGCAAACGAGACAGCCATGCCAGAGCTTGCTGTTTTCTGTCTTCAGGTGTGTGCGGTGACTTAACGAACCTATCCACTACTCCAGCAGTTACCAGTTGTCCTAATGGTCCTTGCGATATGAGACTGGGGAAATCATACATATCCCCAAGCCTGATCAGGCGACTATTTCCTTGATTCCCTTCCTCTGGATCTCGGAAACAAAAGACTACATCACCCAGGGCAGCATCGGGTAAAGCATCCATTAGGGCTGGGTTGTGTGTGGAAAGCAGCACTCGTAATTTACGCCGCTCGGCAATATCTCGGATGCTGGTTAGTAGATGCTTGGCACGGTTGGGATGAACACCGTTGTCAATTTCTTCGATAACTACCAAACTTCCTTCAGTTGCCGATAGCATAGCTGCTGCGATCGCTAACACCCGCAATGTGCCATCTGATAATAATGCGGCTTCACAATAGCGACGGGTATTACCAAAAGTTTCGGCTAATCGCACCATGACTTCATCTCGTGGACCAACAAGGAAATCTAGCCCTTCTATAGCCTGTTCTGGTAAACTCTGGATAAAGTTGAGAATTGCCTGTTGATTTTCGGGTTGGTTCTCCCACAAGCGATAGAGAACGCTGGACAGATTAGTACCATCTTCTTGTAATCGCTTATCAGATTTGAAGCTGTACTCGCGCATTTTGGCGGGAACGGGATCTAGAAACAGGATATTCTGTAAGACTCGTTGATATTCGCGGACTGTTTCAGGAATTATCTTTTGGGAATTTTCATATTTGGCATCAAAACGGGCAGGGCTGTCTAATTGCACAAAGATAGCCATTTGATCACTGCACGTTATTCGTGGCTTGTTCTGCCCTCTTGTAAAGTTGTTATATGCCACACTAACATCAGTATTTATCCCTTCTGAAGGCTGATTTAACTCATATAGTGGGACTGAATTTGTTAAGTCAGCAATTCGCTCATTACTGATGTGCAGTTCTCCATCACGGACATTCAGGGTTATATTGAGTTCGTTCCATTCTGTTGAGTCTAAACGGCAACCGATGGTAAAATTTGATTCTCCTCGATGGCATAAATCATTGACTCGACCACGTACAACACGTTCTGCACTATTCACCGCATATTGAATGCTGGAGAGTTTTTGCCCTTGTGCCAGCCATGACAGAAAGCGCAAACCTTCCAGGGCGTTACTTTTACCTGCGGCATTAGCTCCTATGAGGACAGTCAAAGATCCTAGAGGCAATCGGCTCTTCGACAGGTGGGACAGTGGGACTGCCGAACTGTTCAAAGTTCCGCTTGTACTGTAACTTTTAAAGTTGGCGAGGGTAAATTCGGTTAGCATGGCACTCATCTTACAATTTTCCTCTAAATGCTCGATTTTATAGTGAAGCAAAGAGGAGATTACGCAAATATATTCGTCAGTATTCGCTCTTGTTGCTCCTGTTTAACTTTGTACTTTTTTACTGCTTTATTGAGTATGAATAAGCATATATAGCATTTCCTAGTCTAACGGGGTACAAATTTATCTGTGTTTATCTGCGCTCATCCTTTTCCATCTGCGGTTAATTCTTTTTGCTCATACGTCACTTAAATGGGAATTGCTATAGTAATTCTAAATAAAATGTGAATGCCTTTTGTTGCCTGTTTTATCATTCAATATGGCTACGCCTCGCCAGCTATAATAACTCAAATCTGATTGCTATATCACCAGAATAATCCACTTGTTTATTTGGATATTTACAAGTGTAAATAGTTGTCACAGCAAAGATAGATTTAGAATCTTAATCATGAAATTGGAAATAAATGGAGATGAAAGCCGCGATTGCGGCAAGGAGGTGAAAATTTCACTTTCTTAAAGGAGTTTGTTAAATGGCAATCGCCAAAACTCGTACTAACGGCAATACTCGCCATACAGCTAATGGTAAAGTATCAGCAAAAACAAATAACACAGCTACCGCAACTAAATCTAAGGCAGTAAAGGCTTCACCACAACAGGAAGCATTAGCCTTATTGAAGGAATTGCGAAATTTAATCTTCAAAGAGTACGGGATTAAATTACAGTTACGAGACTCCAGAATTTCTACCAAAATCGGTCATGCAGCCCGTGAAAAACTCGGACTTGATATTGCTGCTCAAGTCAAAAAGAAAGGTGGTAATAAAAAGTTCGATTGGCAGAAATGGAACAGCAAATTATTTCCTAAATTGTTTGGACAACCAGATGCCCTCAAATATGCACCAGAAGTAGTTGCTATTTTCATGAGTATGCTGTACGACACAATCAGCAAAGACCCGGAGCAAGCAATAGCTGATTTAGTCGAATTCAACCGGGCATCACTAGAACGTCGCAACTCATTCCAAGAACAAGAAGTGGAAGAACTGGATGATTTAGATAACGAACTTGACGAGGACTTGGACGAAGATGAGGATGATGACGATGAACTCGATGAGGACTTGGATGAAGATGACGATTTAGATGAAGATGATGAGGACGATGACGAGTAATTGATTCTCAATAAGTGACAGAATTATAACTATAAATAACCATGTATTGCTACTAACAATACAGGTTATTTTTTTATTGACTTTGAACAAAATAATGCAGAAAAATCAGAGTTATTACTTCTTGTAATATTTCAAACAAAGTTTTAAAGTTATAAATTGTCATTGTCTAAATGCGGAATAAATTAGAAACTGAAAACATTGAATTTCATGTAATTAAAAGTATAAAATTTTATCCCATGAGCCATAGCTTATATGACGAAGTAGGAATCATCCGCCAAATTATGCTAACAGCAATGCCTATAAAAACTAAATTTAGTAAAACAAAGTTTGGAAAGAATCAACGTATCCCCTCAATATATCGGGGAAAGAGTTATTCAAGCACCCATGACAAACCAAAGGAATTGAGAACAGATTTTTCCCGAATAATAGTTGCCAAAGATGGAATATTTCCAAGCTGAGAAATCCGGTCGCGGATATATTCAAAAAAGCTGATACCCAACTGACGAGTAGTAGCAACAAGAGACATAAAAGTATCCCAAGCCTGAGTACCCTCAACAGTTTGAGTGGCATAACTAATATTACGTTCACGGTACGTGCTGCACCATCGTCCTAGCAGCTAACTCCGCCGGATTATTATGCAAAGGCAATTCAGGATGCTCTAATACTAAAAGCAACTCGGAAATTTTCAGCAGCGTTAATCGTTTTCGCTCATCCAACTGTTGATAACCACTTTCTGTAGAAAAAAGCGTCCAAAATTCCGACCTAAGTTCGTCAGCTTGCTCCTGACAAGGAGAATCTCGATAAGCTAATAATTTCCGGTAATATTTCCAAAACTTATCCAGAAAATCTTTTAAAATCGTTTGGTGACAAGCAATAAACGGACTTAACTTTTTATAATGTCGTCCCTCATGCACCCAACACAAAGCAATATTATCAGTCAGTAACTTAAATTGGGGAGCATCATCACACACCAGAGTTTGCACCACTGGCCAATCAGTTTGTTGATGATAGAAAGCAATAGCCGCTGCTTCCATGATTCGAGTTCGTTGTTGGGAACCAAGTTTGGGTAGATAGGTATCCAGTAGGGCATGAAACTGTTCGGAGTTCAACACAGTTTCTTGCGGTAATAGTTGGAGAGCGTCTTTATATTTATTCGGTAGTGGGAAATTTATCAGTAACTCATAAGTAAATTGATTGAGAATAAACTCCAGTTCTTTGGTATTCTGCAAACCTTTGAGTACGGTCAATCGGTCTTTCTTGGGAGTTGTCAAGTAGACTGTATATAAAGGGTTACAGATGACATTGGTAGTATGGTTGACCCCACCAACACGGGCAGCAGTTTGGTCGAAGTGTTGCCAAGGACTGCTCTCTAGTCCTGCTGAATATACTTCTGTTTTTTCTGTTTCAAAATCAGCATGGTTTTTAATCAGTAGATTAGATAAATACCCCGCTGACATGGAAATTCCTATATCCTCTAAGAATTCTAACAACTTGCCTTGGGTCATGTTGCCCCCGTAGTACAAGCTGATAACTAAGGTTTTGATTCCTGGACCGAATTCTCCTTCGTAACCGCTTGGCAGTTCTGCCAAATAGGTTTTCTTTTCTAAGGGTGAGTAGTATTTCTCTTTCCGGAATAGTACGTTATCGGTTGTCAGGATGATGTCTTGGATGATTACTTCTTCATACCCTTTAAACTGTGCGTCTGCTGGTAGTTTGTCTTGGGGGTATTCTAATATTTGTTTTCGGTTTATTTTAATGGCTTGATTTTTACTGCCCTTGGAGTGCTGTTTTGGCGTTTTCCTTTCTTTCTCTGATGAGTGTTTGTTTTCAAACCCTTTCTTGTTCTTGGCTTTTATGTCTGGTTGACCTTGTTCTCCCTTCAAGCGGTTGTTTTCATCTTTTAACCGTTGATTTTCTGACTCTAAGCCTTTGACTTTTAATTCTAATTGCTCTATTAGATTCAGTAATATCTCTACTGTATGACGCATTGATTCGTCTGCAATCCCTTTTGGCTCGATGGTTTGCAGTAAATCTGATATTGATTTGTCACTCTCAATAATTTTTTGCGTCATGTCTTCTATTCTATGACACTGTGTGTACCTCGTTGCACTTATTTTCCTCTGTTACCCCTATTTATTGAGCCGATACGAATCAACGAATGTAAATTTCAGCGAATTGCATCTTTCGATGCGGTTTCTATGAGAAAAACAGAAAATATCAAGGAGTAATTCTCATGCTGAAGACTCGCAAAGCCACTAAAACAGCCTCTAAAACTAAAAAACACATTCCAGCTTTAGAGCGAGTAATTACTTATCAGGAAAAAGTCCACTTGATGGTAATTGAGGTATTACGGGAAGAATCGGGGAGAGAATTAGCAGCTACCGCCCGATTTAATGAACAAGAGTTTGATTGGGAAAAACATAACACACAGTTTCGTAACGATTACCTGAACACACCATTGAAAGAATTGGTGAATTATGCCCGCAAACTTTACGGCTTGAATAATCTGGATGAAATTCGAGATAGACGTGCTGCTCATAAAGCTGCTCGCTCTAAACGCATGGAGGGACTTAATGGTTTAAGTAATAACTCAGATGACTGGATAGATGAGGATTTTGAACAGGATGAAGATGACGAAGATTTAGAAGTTGAAGATTAATTATTATGCCCCGATTCCAATAATTCGGGGCATTTCATTGGAGAGCGTAGCTAATACAATCAACAGAATTGAAGACAATAATTGCAACTGAATTTTAGCTTTAGCAATCAAAAATTGAATTTTAATTCAGAAGGCATCTGTCGATGCTATCTATGCGAGATCCAAGTAAGTAATTCGTTAATCAAAGGACAATGCTATGAAACGTAATCAGCAACAAACTAAAGTTTTAGAAAAAGCGATGGAATATCAAGGTACGGAAAATCCAATCAAACGGAAACGTAATCAGCAAGAAACCAAAGCTTTGGAAAAAGTTATGGGATATCAAGATAAAGTACGATTAATGGTACTCGAAGTTTTACGAGAGGAGACTGGACGAGAACTCGCTGCTAAAGCCCGGTTTAATGAAGAAGAATTTGATTGGAACGAACACAACACAGAGTTTCGTCTGGACTATGCTGATACTCCCATCAATGAACTGTTAGCTTACGCTAAACGTTTCTATGGATTAAAGGATTTGGATGCAGTGCGCGAGCGACGCAAGGCTCACAAACAACAACGTGCAGCTAGATTTGCTGAAGCATCTTAAGTATCTACTGCTGAAAACAGCAACCCCACGTTTAAGTGGGGTTACTTTTTTGCCCACCCACCCTTACCCATAAAAACTGTATTTTTGAGGCTAAATTCGCATAACCACACCTTAACGGACGGACACCACTACCGTTACAAAAATTAAGTTTACTTAATATTCCTTTACAATAAGGTCATGTAAGAGAAGCAAAAACAAACTTCTCAATGCTCACATAACAGGTAAACGCCATGAATAGCACAATTCGGGTTGGCAACCTCTTTGGAATACCTTTCTATATACATCCTTCCTGGTTTTTAGTTCTAGGTTTGGTAACTTGGAGCTACAGCAGCGGACTAGCGGCACAATTTCCCCAATTAGGTGGAGGATTGCCTTTGGTACTAGGATTAATGACGGCACTGTTGTTATTTAGCTCAGTTGTCGCCCATGAATTAGGACACAGCTTTGTCGCTATTCGCCAAGGAATTGATGTTAAATCAATTACACTGTTTATATTTGGTGGACTGGCAAGCTTAGAAAAAGAATCGTCAACTCCAGGAGCAGCTTTTTGGGTAGCTATTGCCGGACCAATAGTTAGTTTGATGCTATTTGCTACAGCGACAACAGTTGGTTTTGCGACTGCTGCATCTGGACCGTTAGCTGCTATCCTTGGTCTACTAGCTTCTGTTAATTTGACATTAGCTCTATTTAACCTCATTCCTGGCTTGCCTTTGGATGGAGGAAATATACTTAAAGCAATAGTTTGGAAAATTACTGGTAAATCCTATAAAGGAGTGGTTGTTGCCAGCCGAATTGGACAAATCTTTGGTTGGTTAGCGATCGCTTCTGGTTTAATTCCTCTACTATTTTTGGGTAGCTTTGCTAACTTCTGGAACTTGTTAATTGGCTTCTTTTTGCTACAAAATGCTGGTAATGCTGCCCAATTTGCTAGAGTGCAAGAAAAACTCACAGGTTTAACAGCAGCGGATGCTGTAACTAACGATAGCCCGATTGTCAAAGCGAATTTGAGTTTAAGAGAGTTTGCTGATCAACGGCTCTTAAATGCTCAGGAATACCGCCGGTTTTTGGTGACAGATGAGCAAGGACAATTGTTAGGAGCGATATCAGTTGATGACTTGCGAACTATTCCCAATACATTGTGGGCAGAAACTCAAGTTCTCAAAGTCATGAAACCAATTGAGCAGTCTAGCACCGTACAATCGGATCAACCGTTGCTAGAAGTAGTACAGTTACTCGAAACACAAAAGTTATCAGCACTGACTGTAATCCGTGATAATGGTTTTCTGGTTGGTATTTTAGAAAAAGCTGCAATTATCAACTTACTTCAGAACAAAGTACAAACAAAATTTGCATAATCTCTTCAATTCTCCAAATAAAAACTCAAAATTGCCTTGAAAAGAAAGCAGTTTTGAGTTTTTGATGTTTGTATATAGATAAGTAAGCTAATCGTTATCTATGTTTTCCAACCAATTCTCTATTAGTATGGGTTTTCAGCCCAGTTTTATTTAAGTTAAATGCTGATTAGCTTATTCAAAAAATATGCTCCTACAAGGCTGTAATTATGGAATCAAGAAAACAGCTATATATCCGGTCTAAAAAACTTATCCAAAACCAGACACATCGGGAGAAACCATAGATTTAAATGGCTGGTTAATTTACGTTATAGACCCAGACATAAATTTAGGCTGAAAAATCACTTTTTTTTCACAGGTACAGGTAGAGGTTTACAACCAACACCACCAAATGTGGCAATTCTCGGAGTAGAAAATTGACTGGTCATTAACTCGTAAATTTGCTGATTGGACAGTTGAATTTTGTTAACTTCAATTGTTGGTTTCGCTCCTCTTTTATTTACATAAATAAGGAGATCCGCCCAATAAAACTGGGGTTGAGAAGGTTGAGAGTATTCAGGATAACAGCCTTTAGAACTAATTGCTAATTTATGAGCTACAGCAGACATTGATGGTAGAGGAATACCTGTGCGAACCAATTTTGCTTCTTCTACTAGACCCCACAAACGTAATTTGTGCTTGATACAGCGTTTACCGTCTTTAACTGGAGCAATAATATTATCACAAATCTTTACTTCAACATCATACATTGGTGGGTAATTAGGTATAGATGAAGTCTGAGCTTTGGTGATATTGTTTTGTTGATTAGTGTTTAAATCAGCGCTTGCATTAGTGCAAGCTACTAAAATTCCTCCTATTACTAATAACCAAGTTAAGCGAAGTTTGCGGATCATCATTTATTTCACTCCTATTTCACAATTAAACAACTAACAACTAATTTTTTGATTGAGAAACAAACTTACGTTGATTAAGAGGTTGCACCCAAAGAGTACAAAAACCTGATACGGCTTTTTTGCTGCTTGCTCCCATTTCTAGAGTTACCCCTAAGCGTTTTACTTCCTTCGTACAAGTTAATTGACCGGCACTATCTCGACTCAATAAATCTCGATTCCATTCCATGAAATTACGAGCAAACTTACCTTCATTAGTGGTTGTCCATGCCAAAGCATTAGCTTCTTGTTGAGTCAATTGGCGTGAACCAGTTGGGTCTAAATTGCTAGATTGATACCAAAGCATTGCCCCTATACCCAGAATTCCACCCACTGTTGCGGTAATCAATAAGAGTATTCCAGCAACAATTAATGATGGAACTGAATGAACGGCACGCTCAAATTCTGTATGCTTAATTAATGTCGTGACTGCGTGAGCGATCGCTTTCTGCTGTCCTTTGACTGCTGCTTTTTCATAGCTTTGCAGATGCTCATAAAGTTGGGTTTGCCACTGGTCAAACATTGTCTCCATTTCTTGAGGACTGTCTTCTAACAACACTTGTAGTCTGCCAGTCGCAATCATCATTAGAAATGCTGGATCATCAGGGTCAAGTCCGGTTTGAACAACTATTTCCCAAACCCTTGCTTTAAAAGCATCATCCTTACCACGAATAGCTAAATCTAGTAAAGTAGGGTAAGGAATCCGACTTAAACCTCTACCTCTAGCAGCGACTGAATCCAAAAAATCATCATCTAAATCGAGTTCTTCAGGGTGATAATTCTTCATAGGATAACGAGTAATTAGGAAACGAGCGAGTCTATGACTAAGGAGGTTAACGTTAAAAATAGTCGTTGGGGCAAGGCAGGGTGCAGGGAGAAAGAGTTTGAGCTTTCTTTACTTCTCTTCACATACCTTTAAATTTTTCGGTTAACCTACTTAAAGCCAGACTCCGCTATTAGATTGAAGAGTGTCAAATAGGTTATTTTTTGGGAGCAATTCTCCGATTAGTATTAGCACTATCAGTATTAGCACTATCAACTTTTTCTAATGGGGGAGTAATTGAAGCTACTGGTGGGTTCCAAATTTTAGCTTTTTCAATTTCCTCAAAAGCTTGTTTGAGAAAACTATGTAATCTCTGTTTACCTAATATTCCTAAATCTTTATAATCTTTAGCTTCAGAAAAGTTTATTCGTTTCGCATCAAGGATATTCCGTTCTCGGTAACTAAACTTGGGAAAATCAATTACTGGGACTTTGTAAGTCTTGATTAAATCGTTTAACTCCTGATTTTCGTCTATGTGTTTCCAATCATCACATAAACCAAAGTTACGGATAAATATATGTTTGACCCTCTTTTCAAACCGTTCGATAGATTGCATAAATAACTGCACACTATCATATCCTCCACTACAAACAAACCATTTATGTATCTTGACCTTGTTTTTACCACTAATTTCTAAAATTTGATTACGCTCAATCCAATCGGTTACTGCTGGATAGACTTGAGCAGGTAAGTTGACAATCACAGCAGTTTCAAGTGCCAAATTAAAGATTTCATCAGCTTCATAAGCTTTGCGCTCTGATTCACTAAAAATGGCTGTTTTATGATTGTCTGGGTAAAATGCACCTACATCTGGATTACTTTGGTCTGCTTCCACCAATTCATAAACTAATTTATTGTCAATGCAATATTGCACCATAACTCTGGCAAACAAAGACTTGCCAACACCACCTTTTTCACCATCAATGAAGTGAATTGCAGCCATGTTATTTACTCCTTTGTGATTTAACTATGTTATTAACTAACCCTGTTCTGTCAGAGTAGGGAAAATGCAATATTTGAAAGGTCTGTGAGGGTTTGGTTTTGACATTTTATGCAATAATTTGATTTTTTAATACATAAAAAAGCGTCAAACCTTGATGAAATAAGAGTTACAAAAGATGGATTCGATTATTGTTTTCAGAGAGTGACAGAACAGGGCTAGTTTGACAGAAGCTGTTTACGAGTGATCCCTCCTAATGGATGTAAAGAAACATTTCTGTTTCTTAGAAAAGGATTAATCTTGCATTAATAGAACTCTCCGAAAATTAGGTTTTCAGCTAGACAGGTTAAAGGTTTCAGATTCTTTTTCGGAGATGTCTAATGGATAATTAAATATCTGCGAACATATCGTCATCGTCATCATGAAAAGAGCCTTTACCGGGAATGAAAGAGTCAGAATCAATTTGATTATTTGCCTGATCACTATTACCTTCGTCTTCGCTACTACTACTATCATCATTACTAGTGAAATTACTAGCATCTAAACCAAACATAGCAGCCAAGGTTTGAGGATTAGTCATCGTACTTAGAGGTATAGGCAAAGCATCACTTGATTTGAGTGGTAATCCTAATTCGATTCGTAAATAAGTTAAATGTTGCTCCAGAGAATGACAACAAGTCAACCCTATTTGACGCAGTTCTTGTTCACTAACACCTGCATCTGCTTGTACTTTGTATGCTAACGGTAACCAGCACATTCTTAATGCCTGCAATAGCATTTCTTTGCTGGTACTAAGTCCATTACCTTTTTGCAAGTATGTAATTAACTTTCCATCAGCAGTATCTGAGTAAGCACGAAGCCGAAAACTCAAATTTTTATATTGTTTGTCAGTATCATTTGCTTCAGGCAATTTCCCACTACCATTACTATTGGGCTGTTTATTATTGTCATTATTTTGAGGCTGTTTCTTATTAGTCATGCTACTTTCTCCTTTTGCCCTCTAAATCGCATAAATAAACCAAAAGCATCAATTAACCTAAATGACAAAGTTTCCTGCTCTCGAAATGTATGGTGATCATCATTTTTTGCATTTTTCAATGCTGCTTGTACCTGTTGCTGTAAATCATTACCCCAATAAGTGGTAATTTCTTCAAAACAATCCTGTAACTCTTGCTCTAAGTACAAAGCTGCACCACCACTCAAAATCACTTCGTTGACAGCAGGTAAAGTGGATTCCAGCCAATCGTAAAGCCTAGACCAATACTCAGATTTAGCAGTCGCAATAGCATTAACAATCATCTGCAACTCATAATCAATGTTTTTTGCGTCTCTACTTTTAACCAAAGCACGAATTGCTTGATTATCTGCTGTAATATCTGAACCGGCTGCATAGATAGCAGCAGTCAAAGTAGTGGCATCCTGTCCAGAGGTGCGTTCAATTACCCGCTTTACCATTTGGTGGAAACCCAGCCCATTGGTATAACCCGCTGTCATCTTGCCTCGTTCAAATAAGAGTAGACTGGTATTGCGATGCCCAAACATCAGCACGGCAATGGTTTGGGCGTTAAACCATTCTTTCCCGTTCTGGCGTTGACGAATCATCGCTAATCCCGCACCTTCAGGCAGACACTCGAATCGTTCCAGTTTTACCCGCAACCTTTGACCCCGAAATTTAAAATCTTTGAGTGCCACTCGCAACTGTTCTTCAAAGGCTTGACGATTTTGATATTCTCCATAGGGTAATAGTGAAGTAAGGGATAACGAGAACCTGTTGGGCAATTTATTGTGTTGAGCGATCGCACCAATTACTGCTAGAGCTTTGTCAATTGAAGTTTCGTACTTGAGTTTATCTAATCTGGCGGATGCTGAAAACTGACGTGCCAGGAATCCAACTACTGTACATTGTGTATCACCATCTACCGCACAAGACACCCAAGCTTCATCTACTGGTTTAGAAGATTCAAGACCCTTGCGACTCGACATATAAGCGTCAATTGAACTTTGGGGCAACTTCAGCATTTCTGGTTCCATTGTCATTAAACATGGTTTGCCTTCAGTTGCTAGTTCATAAACAATCTTGGTCAAGGAAGCACCAGGGTCAAAACTAACAATCAGGTTTGACAT